>JBFLZB010000163.1 GCA_040756475.1 Thermodesulfobacteriota bacterium | reverse complement strand
CGAGGCCGAAACCTGTGAGACTCGGCGCACCGGCTCCCTCAGAGACGCCCCCTCCGAACATCGCGGATTGCGGGGCGGAGCGCAAGGGCTCCCGGACCCCGCTCGCCACCCAGGCGGTGGATCCAGGCCCCTGACCGCCCTTGACCGCCAGGACGCCCCCCTGGTAGCGTCTGGCCCATCCAACCCGTTCCCGCGCCGGCGGCGAGCAAGGAGGAGCCGTGTCTCACTGGAATCAGTATCCTACGCGTTACGTCGGAGATGCCAACCCCAATCGCAAGAAGCACGTCCACGACCTGCGAAACGAAAAACTTAGCTGCACGCTCCACGCAGCCGAGTGGGCCGGGAACACGGTGCCCTTTGCCACCCGGCAGGAGGCCTATGCTGCCGGGTACACCCCCTGCCTCTTCTGCCTTCCCCACGAGAAGGGCGCCGACTAGCAGTATCGGTCCGCCGCGTTCACGAGGTGCCCCATCGACGTCACGATCCTCAAGGGCCACTTCCTGGTGGCCATGCCCCAACTTCGGGACCCCAACTTCGAGCAGACCGTGGTGCTGCTGTGCGACCACGGGCACGACGGGGCCCTGGGTCTGGTCGTCAACCGCCCCACGCCCTTTACCCTGGAAGACATCTATGAGGGGCAGCACATCGAGGGCAAGGGAGGGAGCCGTGCGCCGGTCCACTACGGGGGGCCGGTGCAGCCCGAAATGGGGTTCGTGCTCTTCGAGGGCGGGGAGTACGAGGGGTCCCTCGCCGCCGTGGGGAACGTGCAGTTGGGAACTTCTCTGGAGATCCTGAGGGACATCGCCGCGGACCGCGGCCCCTCCCGCTTCCTCTTCTGCCTCGGCTACGCGGGATGGGCTCCGGAGCAACTGGAGCAGGAACTGGCCCGCAACGACTGGCTGGTGGTGCCGGCGACCCCGCGGATCCTCTTCGAGGTGCCGGCGGAAAAGCGGTGGGACCAGGCGATCCGTGCCCTGGGGATCGACCCGGGGATGCTCAGCGCGGGTTTCGGCACCGCCTGACGCGACCGCACATCCCCTGCCCCAGGGCTGCGCGCTCCGGCCGGGTTCCGCGGCCGACGGGGAATGCGCGCCCGTTCAGTCCACCGTGTGGACCGCGAGTGCTTGTCCGGGCCGGATGATGCTGCGCGGGGTCAGGTCGTTCCAGGTGAGGAGATCGGCCAACTGCACGCCGTGGCGGCGGGCGATGGCCGAGAGGGTGTCTCCCGGCCGCACCTCGTAGTACACGGTGCGGGGCTCGGGGTTGGCGCGCTCCCATTGGGCCAGGCCGCGGGTGAACGCGACCTCGGCCGGCGCGGGCACCCGGATCCGATGGGTGCCGCTGGGCACCTCGGGACCCAGGATGGAGGGGTTGAGCTCCAGGAAGCGCCGGTAGGATACGCCGGCAGCCTGCGCCACGGCCGCCACGGGGATCCCCTGGCGCCGTACCTCGATGGTGGCCTCCGCCAACTCTTCGGGCCCATAGCGCCGGGCGCCCTCCAGGCGGATGCCGTAGGCGGCCGGATTCTCCAGGAGAAGCTTGGCCGCGATGATCCGGAAGACATACCGCTCGGTCTCCCTCGGCAGGCGCAGCCCGTAGTAGTCGGTCCCGCCCTGCGCTTCCATGGCTCGCGAGACCCGGGCTTTGCCCGCGTTGTAGGCGGCCAGGACCGCCGGCCAGGACCGGAAGTGCTCCCAGAGGTCCTTCAGGTGGTCCAGGGCCGCACCGGTGGCCTGCTCCCAGTCGCGGCGATCGTCCCTCCAGGTGGAGCGGTCCAAGCCGTAGGCCGAGCCCGTTCCCGCCATGAACTGCCACGGGCCGGTGGCCCCCGCCGAGCTCACCGCGTCGGCTCGCAGATTGCTTTCCACCAGGGCCACGTACTTGAGGTCGTCGGGAAGGCCGCGGTCGCGAATGGCCTGCTCGATGGCCGGGAAGTACCGGGGGCTACGCTTGAACCACATGGCCGTGCTCACCGGGTTTCCGAGGGCGACCACCAGCTCCATGTCCAGGCGTTCGAGCACGTCCTCCCGGTCGACGGGCACGGGCTCGCCGCAAAGGGTCACCGACTCCGGGACCGGGAGCGAGAGGAGGTGCCCCACCCATGCCCCGCCCTGGTCTGCCCGAGCGGACACGCAGCACAGGATCACCGCACCGAAGACCGCCAGCCACCGCATGGTTTCACCTCGCCGAGAGTGTTCCCCCCCTCCCCTCTCCCATCGTCACGAATCCGCACCGGCTTGATACCGCGACCGCGAGAAAAAAAAGGCGGGGCCTCTCGGCCCCGCCCTCGTTCCTCTGCCTTGCGTGAGCCCGAAGCGCTCAGTAGGAGCGCCGACGGTTGAAGCAGTCCCGGCAGTAGACGGGCCGATCCTGGCTGGGCCGGAACGGGACCTGGGTCTGCTGGCCGCACTCGTCGCACTTGACGTCGAAGAGCTCCCTCTGGGGACGGGAACCGTAGGAGCCCCCTCCGCCTCCGCCGCCGCCGCCTTCGCCGCGGCCTCCCTTGCGGCGCTGCCGGCAGGGCTTGCAGCGCGTGGGTTCGTTGGTGAACCCCTTGGCGGCGTAAAACTCCTGCTCGCCCGCCGTGAATACGAACTCTTCCCCGCAGTCGGTGCAGCTGATGTTCTTGTCCTGGTGCATGGTCCCCGTCCGATCCCTTTCCGCGACCCAGCCCGGCCGGCGAGCCCCATGCCCGGCGGCCGTCCTGCCCTTCCGGGCAGAGACGAACGGCAGTTTACCACAACGAACGCACGAGAAAAGGGCATTTTTCGTCGTCTGGGGAAAGCAGTCCGGGGAGCCTCAGGAAGGTTCGGCGACGAACACCTTGTGGATGTGCAGGGGGGGCACCCTGCGCGCCAGGCGCACCGCGAGCCCGGCTTCCCGCAGCACCCTCTCCACGTCCAGGTCGGTACAGAAGCCCACGCGCTCCATGACCGGGGAGAGCCTCGACTTCAGGGCTCCGTATACGCCCGCCTCTCGGGTGTTGCTCACCACGATCACCCGCCCCCCCGGGCGGCACAGGCGCCGCATCTCCTGGCAGAGCCGCTCGGGCTTCCCCACGGTCGTCACCACGTAGGGTGCCACGACCACGTCGAAGGAGGCGTCGGGGTAGGTCAGGCAGGTAGCATCCCCGCACCGCAGGTCGATCCGGGTACCGTTGCCCTCCACGAGGGCACGCCAGCGCGCCTTGCGGAGCATCTGGCGGCAGATATCCACCCCGATGACGTGGCATCCCGATGGGTAGTGGCGCAGCCCCAGGCCCGTCCCCACCCCCATTTCGAGCACCCGCTCCCCGGGGTGTACGAGCCGCGCCGCCTCCTGGCGGCCCCGCTCCAGGGCCAGACCGAACACCCAGTCGTAGGCCGGAGCCAGAAAGGCATAGAATCGTTTCGAGTAATCCTGATCCAAGGTCTTCTCCCAGAGATGGAGACCGCGTCAGTTTACCCTCCCGCCTTCCGGTGTCAACCGCCTTGAGCCTTGCCCGGGCACCGTTCATAATCCGCTGCCTCATGTCCCCTCCTACCCGCCCGCTGCGCATCCGAGGAGCCCGCCAGAACAACCTGGCGGGTTTGGACCTGGATCTGCCCCACGACCGCGTGGTGGTGGTCACGGGGGTGTCGGGTTCGGGCAAGTCGAGCCTGGCCTTCGATACGATCTTTGCCGAGGGGCAGTGGCGATATCTGGAGTCGCTTCCCAGCTACGCCCGCCTGCTCCTGGAGAAGATGCCCCGGCCCCGGGTGGACAGCCTGGAGAACATTCGGCCGGCCGTGGCACTGGCCCAGCACAACGCGGCGCGCTCGGCCCGCTCCACCGTAGGCACGGCCACCGAGCTCTACGACCTCTTTCGCCTGCTCTTCGCCACGGCGGGCACGGTGCACTGCCCCGCGTGCGGCCGGCCCGGCCAAGCCTGGAGCCCCGATGCTGCCGCCCGCGAAGCACGAGGTCGCTGCCCGGAAGGCCGCCTCGACGTGGAGGTGCCCCTGGGGCGCCTGGATTGGCTCCCCTCCGAGGGGTGGGCCCGCGACCTCCAGGCCCGGGGGTTTTCCCGGGTGCGCCTGGGAGACGCACTCCTCCGCCTGGACGAGCCGGGGATCCCCGAGACGCCCCCGGAGGGCGCGGCCCTGGTGCTGGACCGGGTCCGGACGACGTCGCCCGAGCGCCTGGCTCGGGCCGTGGACGAGGGGTACCGCCTGACGGACGGGATCGTTCGGGTCCGCCCGGAAGCGGGAGACCCCCTGGTCTTCGGCGCGCGCCGGCGCTGCCACGCCTGTGACCGGGACCTTCCGGAGCCGCGCCCGGTGCTCTTCAGCTTCAATCACGCCCTGGGGGCGTGCCCCGCGTGCACCGGCTTCGGGGCGGTGCTGGAGTGGGACGAAGCCAAGGTGGTGCCCAAGCCCCGGAAGACCCTGGCCGAAGGCGCCATCGCCCCTTGGGAAGGCCCCTCCAGCCACTGGTGGAAGGAACAGCTCGTCGGCGAGGCCCCGGCCCTGGGCATCCCCCTGGACGTGCCCTGGTCGGAGCTCGACGCCGAGGCTCGGCGCAAGGTGTGGGAGGGCCAGGCCCCCCTGGAGGGGGTGAAGGACTTCTTCCACTACCTGGAAGGCAAGCGCTACAAGATGCACGTGCGGGTCTTCCTGGCCCGCTACCGGGTGCCGAGACCGTGTCCCGCCTGCCGCGGCGCCCGGCTGCGCCCCGAGGCCCTGGCGGTCACGGTGGGGGGAAGCACCATCTCCGAAGCCGCCGCCCTGGACCTGCGCACCCTGGCCCGCTGGGCCGCCGGGCTCTCCGCCGAGCTCGGAGACCGCGCCCGGGAGATCCTGTGGCGCATCGAGGACAAGCTCGCGACACTCCTCCGACTGGGGCTCCACTACCTGACCATGGACCGCCCCGCCCGGAGCCTCTCCGGGGGAGAAGCCCAGCGGGCCGCCCTGGCCCTGCAGCTCCAGCACCGGCTGGCGGGCACCCTGTACGTGCTCGACGAGCCCACGGTGGGGCTCCATCCCCAGGACGTGGAGGTCCTGGGGCGCGTGCTGGGGGAGCTGGCCGAGCGGGGCAACACCGTCATCGCCGTGGAGCACGACCTCTCCTTCGTGCGCCGGGCCGACCACGCCATCGAGCTGGGCCCGGGCGGAGGCAGCCGGGGAGGCAGGCTCCTGTATGAGGGCCCCCCCGGGGGGCTCGCAGGGGCCCCCACCCCCACGGGGCGGCACCTGGCTCGGCGCGGGGCACTCCCTCGTCTGCGGCCGCCCCGCACGGCCCGGGGGCACCTGGTGCTCCAGGGCTGCCGCCTCCACAACCTTCGGGGCATCGATGGGGCGTTCCCCCTGGGGGTGCTGACCTGCGTCACGGGCGTATCGGGCTCGGGCAAATCGAGCCTGGTCACCGAGACGCTGGTCGCCGCCGCCGGATCCCGGGGCCTGCGGGGAGATGTGGAAGGGGTCACGGTGCAGGGTGCCCCGTTTCCCCGGGCCGTCAGAGAGGTGGACCAGTCGCCCATGGGGCGCACCCCGCGCTCCATCCCCCTCACCTACGTGGGGGCCTTCACGGCGGTGCGCGACGCCTTCGCGGCCCTTCCGGCGAGCCGCCGCCTGGGGTTGACCCCTGGTCACTTCTCCTTCAACGTGGCGGGGGGCCGCTGCGAGCGGTGCAAGGGAACGGGATTCGAGCAGCTCGAGATGCTCTTCTTCGAGGACCTCTACATTCCCTGCGAGGGGTGCGGCGGGCGGCGCTTCCGCCCCGAGGTGCTGGCAGCGCGCTACCGGGGCCGTTCCATCCAGGACGTCCTGAACCTCACCGTGGAGGAGGGGCTGGAGCTCTTCGCCGAGGTCGGCGCCGTGGCGCGGCCCCTGGGTGTGCTGACCGAGATGGGGTTGGGGTACCTGGTGCTAGGCCAGCCCGCCAACACCCTCTCGGGGGGCGAGGCCCAGCGCCTCAAGGTGGCGGCCGAGCTCCTGGACCGGCGGGCCCGGGACCTCCTCTACGTGCTCGACGAGCCCACCACGGGGCTGCATGCAGAGGACGTGGAGCGCCTGGCGGCCGTGCTCCACCGCCTGGTGGACGCAGGCAACACGGTGGTGGTCGTGGAGCACAACCTGGATCTCATCGCCCAGGCCGACTGGGTGCTCGACCTGGGCCCGGGGGGCGGGGAAGAAGGGGGCACCCTGGTGGACGCCGGAACGCCGGAAGAGATCGCCGCCCGCGCCCTGGGTCCCACGGGGCGGTACCTGGGGCGGTGGCTCGGGGGGCGTGAGACGTGAGAAGGGAAAAGTGAGTAGTGAGAAGTGAGAAGTGCCGTCACCCGTCACCCGAGGCCCCCTTGCTCCCTACCCTCCACGTGATCCTGGTCAACCCCGAGATCCCCCCGAACACGGGCAACGTGGCACGGCTGTGCGCGGCCACCCGGACGGCGCTCCACCTGGTGCACCCCCTGGGGTTCTCCACGGACGATCGGTACTTGAAGCGCGCCGGGCTCGACTACTGGGAGCACGTGCGGGTGCACCACCAGGAGAGCCTGGGGCACGCGCTGGCCGCCTCGGGGGCCGGTCCGGTCTTCTACTACTCGGCCCGGGCGCAGCGCCCTTACGACCAAGCCCCCTACGCCCCCGGTTCGCGCCTGGTGTTCGGCCCCGAGACCCGGGGGCTTCCCCCGGACCTCCTGGCGGCCCACGCCGCCTCCACCTACCGCCTGCCCATCTGGGGCCAGGTGCGCAGCATCAACCTCTCCACCGCCGTCGGCGTCGTGGTCTACGAGGCCTACCGGCAGCTCGGGGTGTGGGGCGAAGAGGGGGCAGGATAGGCCGCGGCGCAGATCAGGGGGCTGGGGACCGCGCGGCGAGCCAGGCCTCGATACGCGCCCGGGCTTCGGGCTCGGCCATCTGCACCGGGGGGTGTTTCATGGCGTAGGCGGAGATGGGCAGGAGGGGCCCCGCCTCGCCCCGGTCGCGGGCCACCTTGCACACCCGCACCGCGTCCACGGCCACCCCGCCGGAGTTGGGGGAGTCCTGCACCGAGAGACGGGCCTCGAGCTCGATGGGCGCGCCGCCGAAGCCGACCCCTTCCATCCGCAGGAAGCAGACCTTGTTGTCCTCCTGCCAGGGCACGTAGTCCGAGGGGCCGATGTGGATGCGGTCCGGCGGGAGGGGCTCGGGCAGGGCGGACTGAACGGCCTCGGTCTTCGAGACCTTCTTGGACGCCAGGCGGCCCCGCTCCAGCATGTTGAGGAAGTCGGTATTGCCCCCGGTGTTGAGCTGATAGGTGCGCTCCAGCCGGACCCCCCGCGCAGAGAAGAGCCGGGCGAGGCTGCGATGGATCACCGTGGCTCCCACCTGGCTCTTCACGTCGTCCCCCACGCAGGGGATACCCGCCCGCCGGAACCGCTCCCCCCACTCGGGGTCGGAGACGAGGAAGGCCGGCATGCAGTTGACCAGCGACACGCCCGCGTCGAGGCAGCACTGGGCGTAATAGCGGCTCGCCTCTTCGCTCCCCACCGGGAGGTAGCTCAGCAGGATCTCGGCGCGGGACTCCCGCAGCACCCGGACCACGTCGGCAGGCTCCCCTTCGGCCGCCCGGAAGGCCCGCTCCGGCGGGTAGTCGGCCATGTGGGGCGCAATCCCGTCCAGCACGGGCCCCATCTCCACCGTGACCCCCGAGGGGGGCAGGTCGGGGCACAGGGGCGGAATGCAGTTGGGGGGAGCTCCCAGGGCCTCCTCCAGGGGCCGGCCCACCTTGCGCGCATCCACGTCGAAGGCGGCCACCACCCGCAGGTCCCAGGGCAGGTACCCCCCCACGTCGCGGTGCATGAGCCCAGCGGTGGCGTCGGGATGGCGGCGGTGATACTCGATACCCTGCACCAGCGCCGCCGCGCAGTTGCCGACACCTACCAGGGCGACACGGATCTCGGGCATGGGAGAGACTCCGGGGTTGTCAGTGGTCGGTGGCGGGTTGGGGGTGGCGGGTGGCGGGTTGGGGGGCTATCCATTGCGCCCCAAACGCAGCTTGTCCCGCAGCCACGCCTTGGCGTAGATCCAGAGGCCCGTGGTCCGGCGCTCGCCGCCCCGGGAGGTGAGGCTGCCGTCCAGGTACCACTGGCGGGCCTTGAAGCGCTGGATCTTGCCCGAGGAGGTCTTGGCCAGGGTGTGGGGGGCCACCAGCACGATCCGGTCGGGGCGGCAGCCCGTGGCCTCGCTCACCCGGGCGCGCAGGGTCTCGGCGAGCCCCTCGCGCGGGGCATCCTCCCGCACCTCGGCCACGAGCACCACCTCCTCGGTGCCCCGCGCCTCGTTCTCCACGGCGAAGACCGCGAGCCCCCCCGGCCGCACCCCCGGCACCGCCGCGGCAGCCGCCTCCAGGTCCTCGGCGAAGTAGTTCCGGCCGGCCTTGATGACCATGTCTTTCTTGCGACCGCAGATGTAGAGGCGCCCGTCCACGAAGAACCCCAGATCCCCCGTGTGGAGCCACCCGCCGGCCAGGGTCCGGGCGGTGGCCTCGGGGTTGCCGTAGTACCCCGCCATGACCGAGGGCCCCCGAAGGACCACCTCCCCCCGGGTTCCCTCCGGCAGCGCCGCGCCCGCGTCGTCGGCAATCCCCACCTGGATGGTTTCCAGGGGGCGCCCCACGCTGACCAGGGTCCGGGCGTCCGGGCCCGGGGGCACGGGGACGGCCCGCCCCTGGGTCTCCAGGAGTCGGGCGTCCACGTGCTCCAGGTGGGGCGGCTGCCCCAGGTCGGCAAACGACACGGCCAGCGTGTTCTCCGCGAGCCCGTAGGCCGGGAAGAAGGCTTCGGCGCGAAAGCCGCGGGGAGCGAAGCGCCGGGTGAACCCCTCTACGGTGGAGGGGTGGATGGGCTCGGCGCCGCACAGGGCCACCCGCCAGCAGGAGAGATCGAGCCCTTTGAGGTCCTCGTCCCGGATCTTTCGGGCGGCCAGGCTGTAGGCGAAGTTCGGCCCCGCCGAGACGGTGCCCCGGTGCTCGGACATGGCGCGCAGCCAGCGGACCGGCCGGCGCAGAAAGTCGATGGGGGAGAGCGCCACCAGGGGGATGCCCCAGTAGAGGGAGCCGAGCATGAGCCCGATGAGGCCCATGTCGTGGTAGAGGGGCAGCCACGACACCGCCACGTCGTCGGGGCCGAGCCGGACTCCCTTCCCGATGGCCCGGAGATTCGCCAGGAGGTTGGCGTGGGTGAGCATGACCCCCTTCTGGCTGCCGGTGCTCCCCGAGGTGTACTGGAGAAGGGCCAGGTCCTCGGGGGCGGCGCCGGGGGCGGCGGCAGGGGCGCCGCTGCTTCCGGAAACCTCGCCGGGGACCAGGAAGGCGAGGCCCTGCTCTCCCTCACCGGCCTCCTGCACCGGCCGCAGGAGGGGCCGCACCGCTTCGCTGGTGAGGAGCGCCCGGGCTCCGCTGTTTCGGATGAGGCCCCGCAAGCCCTGGAGGTACTCCTCCACCCGCCCCAGGCGCACGGGCGGGTAGGCCGGCACGGGCACGGCCCCGGCCCGGAGGATGCCCCAGTAGGCCTCGTAGAACGCGCGCTCCGTAGGGAGCACCAGGAGGACCCGATCCCCCGCTTCCACACCCCGGCTGCGCAAGTGGCCCGCCCACCTGCCGGCCCCTTCCCAGAGCTCCCGGTAGGAGAGGGTGCACGCCACCCGGTCCCGGGCATAGAGGGTGAGCCACTGCTGCGCCCCCGATCGGCCGGCCCGGGCCTCGAGGGCGCCAATCAGCGTGGTCTCGCCCGCCAGGGCATCCGTGAAACCGCTCATGGCTTCGGCATGTCTCTCTGCGCGTCCGCCCCGGATGGGCCATCCTCCAGAAGCGCCAGCACCGCGGCGCGCGTGCGGGCGGCCAGGGCCTTCCGATCCCAGCCCGGTTCCGGGTAGAGGGGCTCCCCGAACCGCACCGTCACCTCCACCGGCCCCGCGGGCAGGAGGCGGGTCCAGAGGTGTTTCCAGAGGCTCGGCTCGTCGATCCAACCCCACACCCGGGGGTCCGGGGGCCGGGTGTACCGCAGGGCCGCAGGCACGGCGGGCCTGCCCGTGCGCACGCAGGCCTCGAAGACCATGGGGCGGAACTCTCCCAGGGTGCGGGCGTCCGAGGCAACCCCCGCCTCCGGGAAGAAGAGCACCGTCTCCCCGGCCGCCTGGTGCGCCTCGAGGGCGGCCACGGCGGCCAGGGAGGCCCGGGGGCGGTCCCGCTCCACGAAGACTGTGCCGCCGCAGCGGGCCAGGAGCCCCAGGAACGGCCACCGGGCCACCTCGGCCTTGGCGAGGAACCGCCCCGGAGCAACGGCCCCCAGCACCGGGATGTCGAGATACCCCACGTGGTTGGCGGCCACCAGGGAGCCGGGCGGGGGCGGGCTTCCCTCCTGCCGGATGCGGACCCCCAGGGCCCCCGTCACCAGGAGGCTGAACCACCGCAGCGCCCCCCGGCGCCACCCCGCCGCGGCCAGGCCGCCCAGAACGAGGCCCACGATGGCGGCCGCCGCCAGGCCCGGGAGCC
>JBFLZB010000162.1 GCA_040756475.1 Thermodesulfobacteriota bacterium | reverse complement strand
ACGCGGGCGTCGCCCTGGCCGAGCCGGTCCACCGCCTCGGCCAGGGAGCGGGGGCGCGCGTAGCGAAACTCGGGGATCATGGCGAGCTCCTTTCGCGGCGCTCGGCGAGGAGGCGGCTCAGGGTGAGGGGGTTGATCGGGCTGGTGGTCACCCGCGCGCCGGTGGCGTCGCAGACGGCGTTGGCGACGGCGGCCGCGGTGGGGATGGTCACCGGCTCCCCGAGCCCCTTGGCGCCACTGGCGTTGGCCGCGGGGTCGGGGCGGTCCAGGGGGCTGGAGAGGGTCTCCTCGGGCACGTCCAGGGCGGTGGGGAGCTTGTAGTCGTGCCAGTTCTTGTTCACCAGCTTGCCGGTCTGGCCGTGGTCGAGCTGGCGGACCTCGGTGCAGCCCAGGCCGATCCCCATGACGATGCCCCCAAAGACCTGGCTGTCGAAGGTCAGGCGGTCCATCACCCGGCCGCTGTCGTGCACGGCCACGAAGCGCAGTAGCCGCATCTCCCCGGTGCGCAGGTTCACCTCCACCTCGCAGAACTGGGCGCCGAAGGGGTTGACCACCACGCCCTGGGGGTTGGGGCCGCGGTGGGCCACTCCCACCGCCACCCGGCGCTTCTTGAGCCGGGGGATCTCGGTGACCCGCAGGGAGCGGGAGGGGTCGTCTGCCGCCTCGACCCGATTCCCCCGGAAGCGCAGCCGGTCCGGCTCGATCCCCAGCTCCTCGCCGGTCCAGGCCAGGAGCTGGCGCTTCACCTCCACGGCGGCGGCGCGCACGGTGGGCGCCTCGGTGGGCACGGTCTTGCTGCCCCCGCTGGGGGTGGCGTACTGGGTGGTGGCGGTGTCGGCGTGCTCGATCTGCACGAGCTCGGGGAGCACTCCCAGTTCCTCGGCCACCACCAGGGCCATCACCGTCTTGGTGCCGGTGCCGATGTCGCTCGCCCCCATGTTGAGGTTCACCGAGCCGTCGGAGTAGAGCTTGACCGTCACGGTGGAGGGCGGGCCGCCCCCGCCGGCGAACCACAGGGTGGAGGCCATCCCCACCCCCCGGCGGAGCACCGGGTCGGTCTGCTCCCGGGTGCGCCGGCGCGCCTCCTCCCAGCCGAACTCCCGGGCGCCGCGCTCGATGCACTCCCGAAGTCCCGTGGTGGTGTAGGGGGGATTTCCCTTTCGGGCCTGGCTCACCGTGGGGATGTTGGCCAGGCGCAGTGCCACCGGGTCCAGCCCGAGCTTCTCGGCCAGGGCGTCCAGGGTCTGCTCCAGGGCCCACGCACACTGGGGGTGGCCGGGGGCGCGGAAGGGACGCGCCGGGCCGGCGTGGATGTAGAGGTCCGTGGTCTCGGTGGCCACGTGGGGGCAGGTGTAGTGGTCCCGCACCAGCCAGTCCAGGAGCGAGGTCCCCCCCGCCGGGTAGGCGCCCCCGGTGCCGGTGGCCCGAAACTCCAGGGCGGTCAGGGTGCCGTCCCTGCGGCCCCCGGCCTTCAGGGTCATGTTGGCCGGCGGGCGGTTGCCTGCGCAGAGCATGGTCTCCTCCCGGCTGAGGAAGAGCTTCACCGGCCGGGCAGTGCGCTTGGCCAGGAGCGCCGCGATCACCGAGTACTTGCCGGCCTGGAGCTTGCTGCCGAAGCCCCCCCCCACGTAGTGCCCGATCACCCGCACCTGGGAAAGGGGCAGGTCCAGGGCCCGGGCCACCTGCTCCTGAACCGCGAAGACGCCCTGGGTGGACTCCCACAGGGTGAGCCGGTCCCCGTCCCAGCGGGCCACGCACCCGTGCAGCTCCAGGGGGGTGTGGAGCTCCGCCTCGGTGCGAAAGGAGAGCTCCGCCGTGGCGTCCGCCTGGGCGAAGCCCGCTTCCACGTCGCCTCGGACGTAGCGGTCGGTCTTGCGCCGGTTGCCCCCCGGGTGCACCGGGGGCGCCCCCTCGGCCAGGGCCCCGCGCTCGTCGGAGACGAAGGGGTGCACCTCGTACTCCACCCGGATGGCCCGCAGGGCATCCTGGGCCCGGTGGGGTGTCTCGGCCGCCACCGCGGCCACCGCTTCGCCCTCGTAGCGGCAGTGGGGGTCGAAGAGGGGCAGGACGTGGTCGGGGGAGTAGGCCCAGCGCACGCCGGCCGCCTCGGGGCTCTCGCCGGTGAGCACGGCGTGGACCCCGGGCAGGGCCTCGGCGGCCGAGGCGTCCACCGAGCGGACCGTGGCGTGGGGATGGGGACAGCGCAGCACTGCGCCGTAGAGCATGTGGGGGAGGAGCACGTCCGAGGGGTAGACCGCGGTGCCGCTCACCCGCTCGTAGGCATCCACCCGGGGCCGACGGCCGCCCACCACCACGGTCTGCCCCCAGGGGGCCGGCTCCTGGCCCGCGGGCGGGGTCTCGGGGACCTCCAGGTCCTTCACGTAGTAGTCCCGGTTCTCGGCCATGGGTCAGCCACCTCCCCCGCGCTTGAGCTCCGCCGCCCTTTCGGCCGCTCGAAAGATGTTCGCGTAGGCGCCGCAGCGGCAGAGATTGCCGGAGACGCCGCGGCGGATCTCCGCTGGCGAGGGCTCGGGCGTCTGCCGCAGGAGGCCTTCGACGGCCATGATCTGGCCGGGGGTGCAGTAGCCGCACTGGAAGGCGTCGTGCTCCGCGAAGGCCTGCTGGGTGGGCCCCAGCTCCTCGCCGCGCAGGAGCCCCTCCACGGTGGTCACCTCGAAGCCCTGGGCCTCCACCGCCAGAGTGAGGCAGGCGTAGCGGGGTACTCCTTCCAGGAGCACGGTGCAGGCGCCGCACTCGCCGCGCCCGCAGCCCACCTTGGTGCCGGTGAGGCCCAGGCGCTCCCGCAGCACGAACAGCAGCGACCAGCGCGGCTCCACCAGGAGCTCCTGGTAGCGGCCGTTCACCTGGAGCCGCACCCGCACGGAAGACTCTGCCGGCGGGTCCGCGACCGGAGCGGCGTGGCCGGAGCCCCCTCCTGCCGCCAGGCCCACCGCGCCGGCGCTCAGGGCGGTCATGAAGCCGCGGCGGGTGAGGCCGGCCGGCCCGAGATGGGGCTCTGCCCCCGCGAGATCTGTATCCCGGTGGGCGTGACAGCGACAGGCGGAGCGGGCGGGACCGACCATGGGCTTCCCTCCGGCGGAGCGGTGGTGGGCGCGGGCGCTGCGGCCAGGAGCCCTCCGAGTGACCCGCAGGGGGCGCCTTGGGGTCCCTTCATACCAGGCGCGGTGCGGGTTTCAAGGCGCCCCCCCCCGGGGTATCCGAGCGTGCCTCCGGGCCGAAAGGCCGTCAGAGAGTCGGAAGAGGAAGAGCCGCGTCGGACGGTTCCGATCCCGGCCCCGCAATTCGGGCTCGTAGACAAAGCGACGTAGTTCGGCTCCGGCATCCGGGTGGGTCAGGAACCGGGGAGCGCGCCAGGGCCCGAGGCGTCCATGGTCTGCTGGAGGTGCGACTGGTTGCGTTGCTCCCGGCGCTTGCTCTCCAGGTACTCCTCCCGGCTCAGTTCCTCGAGCTGCGGGTAGCGCTCGGTGCGCTCGAACCAGGTCCGGAGCCTGGTCTCGAGGCGCTCTCCGGGCGGGAGGGAGCGGGTCTCCAGGAATACTTCCAGGGCCAGGTAGTAGCGCACCGCGTTGCGCTCGATGATGCCGCGCACTCCCTCCACCGGCCGCTTCTCCCCCGTGTCCGGAGCTGCGGTGCGGGAGAATCCTTCCTTGCCCCGCCCCAGGGTTGCCAGGTAGACGCCGGTGCTGGCCCTGCTGAGGAAGCTCGGCACGTAGGAGCTGCGGATATGCACCGAGGTCCCCTCCGGCGCGGGAGCAGCCCGGACCTCGATCCGGTGATCTTCGGTGCCCAACGGGCCCTCGTCCGCCTGCAGCGAGACCCGAACCCCGCCGTCCTCGCGCTCTCGGACCTCGAACTGGTAATCCATGCGGTAGGCGTCGTCCGGCGGCTCGTAGTGCTTGCGGCCCGAGTAGAGGACGAGCAAGGGGGTGCCCTGCGCCGCCGCGCCGTGCGCGCAAGCCTTGGTGTTCAAGTGCAGCGCCAGGAAGCCGCACCAGGCGGCCGGCTCCGCCAGGGTCCGGGAAACGGGTTCGAAGGGGAACGGCAGCACCCCCTCCACTTCGGCCCACACCTGCGCCGGCGAGCTCTCGGAGCGGACCATCAGACCGCCGGGGATCGGGGCCGCGGCGGAGGCGTCCCCTGCAGCGCTTGGGGGCGGCGGCGACTCCGGGCTCCCCGCCCAAGCAGATACGGCCGCGCGGGCCGCGAGAGCCGCGCAGAAGGCGAGAGCCATCGAGACGGTGCCGGGGTGGAAGACTCGTCGCATGGGTCCACGCTACTCCCCCCTGGGGGCCATGTCGAACGGCTCGGCCCGGTAAGGCCGCAGTTCTTCGTTGTTTGAGACCATAGGATATTTTTGGGGGCCACTCGGTTCATTGGCTGCGGGCCTTCTGGAAAATCCCTCGCCCTCCACTATCTTCGCTTCCCGTGGCCAGAGATCGGGACGCCCCGCGGGGTGCGGCGCCGGACCGCGAGCCCGTTGTACGGGTGGCTGCCCCCCGACCCTCGGGGCTCGCAACGACGGGAGGGGCGGCGGCTGCTCGCCCCCTGCTCGAAGGCGCGTTTCCGTTCGGAAGAAGCGGAGCTCATGCCTGTCCTTGTCCTTCGCCGCCGTGACTACGACGCGGCCATCTTCGATCTGGACGGGGTCCTCACCGATACGGCCCGGGTGCACGCGGCCGCGTGGAAGGAGATGTTCGACGCGTACCTGGAGGCGCGGGGCAAGCGGGAGGGTAGGGAGCATCGCCCCTTCGACCCCGACGAGGACTACCGGCGCTATGTGGACGGCAAGCCCCGGTACGATGGCGTGCGCAGCTTCCTCCAGGCCCGCGGCATCGACCTGCCCCGGGGCGAGCCGGACGACGCGCCGGACCGGGAGACGGTGTGCGGGCTGGGGAACCGGAAGAACGAGCTCTTCCGGGCGCGCCTGGCGCGAGACGGGGTGGAGGTGTTTGGCGACGTCGGTCCCCTCCTCGAGGGGCTGGCGGCAGCGGGCTTTCGCCTGGCCGTGGTCTCCTCGAGCCGCAACTGCGAGGCGGTGCTTGAGGCGGCGGGCCTGGTGGATCGTTTCCCGGTCCGGGTGGACGGAGTGGAGGCGGCGCGACTGGGGTTCCAGGGCAAGCCGGCGCCGGATCTCTTCCTGGAGGCCGCGCGGCGGGTGGGCGCCGAGCCCCAGCGGGGGGTGGTCTGGGAGGATGCCCGGGCCGGGGTGGAGGCTGGCCGGCGGGGCGGTTTCGGCCTGGTCGTGGGCGTGGCCCGGAAAGGGGGAGGGGAGCAATTGCGGGAGAGCGGGGCGGACTCTGTGGTCGAGGGGTTCGCGTCTGTGCGGGTGGACCCCGACGCCCCGGCGCCGGCGGCGGAGCTCCCCTCGGCCCTGGGGGCAGCGGCGGGGATCGTGGGCGAAGCCGAGGGGGTGGCGGCCTTCCTCGACTACGACGGCACCCTGACCCCCATCGCAGACGACCCGGCGGAGGCGGTCCTGGGCGACCGCGCCCGGCGAGCGGTGCGGCGGCTCTCCCGGCTGTGCCCGGTGGCGGTGGTGAGCGGCCGCGACCTGCCCGACGTGCGCGAGATGGTGGGCCTGGACGACCTGGTCTACGCGGGGAGCCATGGCTTCGACCTGCACGACCCGGAGCATCGCGGCCTCGAGAACACCGTGGGCGAGCCGTTCCTCCCCGCCCTGGAGGCGGCCGGAGACGCCCTGCAGCGGCAGTTGGACGGCCTGGCGGGGGTCTGGGTGGAGCGCAAGAAGTACGCCGTCGCCGTCCATTTCCGCGCGGCCTCCCCGGGGCGGGAGCCGGAGGTGGAGGCGGCGGTGGATCGCGTGCTGGCCGAGCATCCCCGGCTGCGCAAGAGCACGGGCAAGAAGATCTTCGAGCTCCGCCCCGACGTGGACTGGGACAAGGGCCGAGCCGTCCTGTGGCTCCTGGAGCGCCTGGGACTGGACGAGCCTGCTCGGGTCCCTCTCTACCTGGGGGACGACGTCACCGACGAGGACGCCTTCCGGGCCCTGCGGGAGCGGGGGGTGGGCATCCTGGTCCGGGACGAGCCCCGGACCACCTGGGCCCGCTACGCCCTGGAGAGCGCGGAGGAGGTCTGCCGCTTCCTGGAGGAGCTCGCCTCGCACCTGGAGAGAAAACCCCGATGAGCCCCTGGACCCTCGTCTACGACCGCTTCGATCCGGACCAGGAGAAGCTGCGGGAGGCGCTCTGCACCCTGGGCAACGGGTACTTCGCCACCCGGGGGGCGGCTCCGGAGGCGGGCTTGGACGAGGTGCACTACCCGGGCACCTACCTGGCCTGCGGCTACAACCGCCTGCAGACCGAGATCTCCGGCCGGGTGGTGGAGAACGAGGACCTGGTAAACCTTCCCAACTGGCTGCCCCTCACCTTTCGGGTCGACGGGGGAAGCTGGTTCGAGCTGGCGCGGGAGGAGGTGCTCTCTTACCGCCAGGAGCTGGACCTGAAGCACGGGGTGCTCAAGCGGGAGATCCGGTTCCGGGACGTGGCGGGGCGCGTGAGCCGGCTCTCGGAACGGCGGCTGGTCCACATGGGCAACACCCACCTGGCGGCACTGGAGACCACCCTCACCGCCGAGAACTGGTCGGGGACCGTGGAACTCCGAAGCGCCCTGGACGGGCGGGTAGTCAACCGGGGCGTGGAGCGCTACCGGCCACTCGATGGCCGCCACCTGGAAGCCGTGGCCTCCGAGGAAGTGGACGAGGAGACCCTCTTCCTCAAGTCGCGGACCGTCCAATCCCGGCGGGAGGTCGCGTTGGCGGTCCGGACCCGGGTGCGCCGGGGGGGCGAGCGGGTGCTGGCCGACCGGGGCCGGGTGATCCGGGAGGGATACGCGTGCCACTCCATCGCCGTGCCCCTGTCCCAGGGCGGCGAGGTCACGGTGGAGAAGGTGGTCGCCCTGTTCGACTCCCGCGACCGGGCGATCTCCGAGTGCGGCCTGGCGGCCCGCATCGAGGTCTCCCGGGCCGGGAGCTTCGACGAGCTCCTCCACGATCACGTGGGGGCCTGGGAGCACCTGTGGAGTCGCTTCGATCTGCGCCTCGGGCTGAGCGAAGGGGCCGACGCCGCCTGGACCGCCCGGATCCTGCGCCTGCACATCTTCCACCTGCTGCAGAGCGTCTCCCCCCACAGCATGGACCTCGACGTGGGGGTCCCGTCCCGGGGCTGGCACGGGGAAGCCTACCGGGGCCACATCTTCTGGGACGAGCTCTTCATCTTTCCCTTCTTCAACCTGCGGCTGCCCGAGATCACCCGCTCGCTGCTGATGTACCGGTTCCGCCGGCTCGGCGAGGCCCGGGCGTCGGCCCGGGAGGCGGGCTACCGCGGCGCCATGTACCCCTGGCAGAGCGGGAGCGACGGGCGCGAGGAGAGCCAGCGGCTCCACCTCAACCCCAAGTCCGGCCGCTGGATTCCCGACAACAGCCGGCTCCAGAGGCACGTGAACGCGGCCATCGCCTACAACGTGTGGCAGTACTACCAGGCGACGCGGGACATGGAGTTCCTCTATGCCTACGGGGCGGAGATGATGCTGGAGATCGCCCGGTTCTGGGCGAGCCTGACCACCTACAACCCCGGCCGGGAGCGCTACGAGATCCGGGGGGTGATGGGACCCGACGAGTACCACGACGGCTACCCCGACGCGGACGAGCCTGGCCTGAACAACAGCGCCTACACCAACGTCTTCGCGGTCTGGGTGCTGAGGGCTGCCGCGCAGGCCCTCGACGTCCTTCCGGAGAACCGAAGCGAGGAGCTGCGGCAGGTCCTGGGCCTGGCCCCCGAGGAGCTCAGGCGGTGGGAGGACATCGCGAGCCGGATGTTCGTGCCCTTCCACGGGGACGGCATCATCAGCCAGTTCGAGGGGTACGAGAACCTGGCGGAGCTCGACTGGGAAGGCTATCGAGAGAAGTACGGGAACATCGAACGTCTCGATCGGATCCTGGAGGCGGAGGACGACACCCCGAACCGGTACCAGGCCTCGAAACAGGCGGACGTGCTGATGCTGTTCTACCTGTTTTCCGCAGAGCAGCTGAGGGAGCTCTTCGAGGCCCTGGGGTATTGCTTCGCCCGAGAGACCATTCCCAAGAACATCGCCTACTACATGGCTCGGACCTCCCACGGCTCCTCCCTCAGCCGGGTGGTGCACTCCTGGGTGCTGGCCCGGTCCGACCGGAAGAGGTCTTGGAACCTCTTTCGCGAGGCCCTCCACAGCGACGTGGCGGACATCCAGGGTGGGACGACGCCGGAGGGAATCCATCTGGGCGCCATGGCGGGGACGGTGGACCTGATCCGGCGGTGCTACACGGGGCTGGAGACCCGGGGCGACGTGCTCTGGCTCAACCCCCTGCTGCCCGACGAGCTGGAGAGCCTGCGGATGGACCTGCGCTACCGGGGCCACAGCCTGGGCCTGGAGATCGACGGGAGCAAGCTCAAGGTCACGGCCCTGCGCTGTACCGAACGGTGCATCCGGGTCGCGGTGAAGGGGAAGGTCTGCGAGATCGAAGCCGGGAAGACCCGGAAGTGGGACCTGGGCGCGAACGCGACGGCGCCCGGCGACTGACGCCTCCCCCAGCCCTCAGCACAGCGCCTCGTGGGGCGCCGCCTCGCACAGGAGCAGCTCCGCGCTGCCCGGACCCTCGAGCTGGGCGGCCGCGTCCTGCAGGGCGCTGCGCAGCCCCTCCTCGTAGGTGGGGTGGTAGAAGGGCTTGCGCAGGAGCGACCAGACCGTCTCCCCCCGGTCGACCGCCCAGGCCACCAGGTGGGCCAGGTGCTCTCCCGCCGGGACGGCCATCTCGGCCCCCAGGACCGTTCCCTCCGGGGAGGAGGCGTACACCCGCAGCGTCCCCCGGTCCTGCCCGGCCATGCGGGCGCGCCCCTGTCCGCCGAAGTCCGCCGCGCCCACCACCACGTCCGCCTCGGGGAGCTGCCCCCACGCCGTTCCCGCCACCGCCGCGTTGGGGGAGCAGAAGGTGAGGCGCAGCGGCACCCGGCGGGCGAAGCAGGTGCCGTCGTCCCGCACCGCCCCGTAGCCGGCGATGCGCCCCTCGTCCGCGACCTCGTGCAGGATGGGGCGGTGGCCGTTGGCGTCCCCGGCCAGGAACACCGGGAGGTCGCCCACCTGCAGAGTCTCCGGGTCGAAGCGCGGCACCCCGCCCTCGCCCAGTTCCACGCCGAGCGCCTCGAGCCCCAGGTCGTCCAGGTTGGGGCGCCGCCCCACGGCCATCAGCACGGCGTCCACAGGGATCCGACGCTCTCCGATGGCGATCCACAGTTCGTTCCCCCGGAGCTCTGGTTCGGCTTCTTGGCCCAGGTGAACGGCGAACTCCCGCTCCAGGGTCTCCACCAGGACCTCGGCGACCCGAGGATCGGTCAGGCCGCCCAGGGTTCGAGCGGTGTCGAGGCCGGTCACCTCGCCGCCGAGGCGCGCCATGGCCTGGGCGAGCTCAAGGCCCACCGCCCCCAGCCCCACCACGGCGACCCGGCGGGGCAGATCGTCCCGTTCGAAGATCTCGTCGCTGGTGAATACCCGATTCCCGAGCGCCTGCCAGGGCTCCGGCACCACGGGGCTCGACCCGGTGGCGAGAACGATCCGCTCGGCCTCGATGACCCGACCTTCCACCTCGAGCACGTTGGGCTCGAGAAAGCGCGCTCGGCCGCGTACGTTCTTGTCTCCCAGCGCCTCTGTGCTCTCGACCACGCCGGAGACGAACCCGTCCCGCAGCTGCCGGACCCGGCGCAGGACCGCCGGCACGTCGGCGCGCACGGCATCGGCCCCGCGAATGCCCATGGTCTCGAACCGATTCCTGTGGTGGAAGGCGTTGGCGATCTCGATCAGCGCCTTGGACGGCATGCATGCCACGCGGGCGCAGGTGGTGCCGTAGGGGCCGGCGTTGATCAGAAGGAAGTCGTCGGTCAGCTTCCGGATCTCGCTCACCGCCGAGAGTCCCGCGCTCCCGGCGCCGACGATGGCCACGCGCGTCTTCTGGTGCATGGTGTGGCTCCTCTTCCGCGGCCGCCGGGGCGGCGTGACGTCGTCCTCCCGCTACGCGACTCGCACCACCAAGGTGCTATCCCTCCACCAGCTCGCATCCCACGGCCCGGCAGGCCTGCACCGAGCCGAGGTTGTTGGCCACCCAAGGGTAGCCGTTGCGCTTCAGGATCGACGCGGCGATGCTCGCCCGCCGGCCGCTGCCGCAGAAGGTGACCACGGGCCGGCCCTCGGGCACGGCGTCGAGCCGGTCAGGCAGGTGGCCGAGGAACACGTGCACCGCGCCCGGCAGATGGCCCGCCTCGAACTCCTCGGGCTTGCGCACGTCGAGCACCACCGGGGGCTCGACGTCGGCCAGGGCGTCCTGGAGCTGGCGGGCGGTCAGCACCCCGACGGCGTCGAGCTCGCGCCCCGTGGTCTCCCAGGCGTGCATCCCGCCGCCCAGGTAGCCGGTCACCCGGTCGTAGCCGATGCGGCGCAAGGGCTTTAGGGCCGCAACCACGTCGGCGGGTTCGGTGGGGACCAGCACCAGGTCCCGGTCG
>JBFLZB010000161.1 GCA_040756475.1 Thermodesulfobacteriota bacterium | reverse complement strand
CAGCGCGTCCGGACCCGCGCTCCGATCGTGGTAGGTCCCGGCGCCGACCAGCGCGCCGGCCGGCGAGGCCCCGGCGAGGATCACCGAGACGCCCGGGTGAAACCTCCCCAGCACCTCGGCAAAGAGACGGCACCCGTCGGTCGCCGCGTCGAGGAGGACGGCATCGACCTCGACTTCGCATAGGAGGTCGTTGGCGTCGTAGACGTCGGAGGCCTCCAGGACCCGATACCCCGAACGCGTGAGGAGCAGCCGATCGCCCGCGCGTGCCCTGGCGTTCTCGTTGACGAGCAGAACTCGGCCCATGTCCACTCTCCTTCGCCGGCTACTTCCCGTGCTCGGACTCGAGCTTGGTGATCTGGCTGCGGATCATCTCGGCGTAGCGGGGCTCGGGGTTCAGGGCCAGGGCGGCCTTGAAGGTCTCCAGGGCCTTCTGGGCGTTTCCGGTGCTCTGGTAGAGGAGCCCCAGGTGCACCCGGGCGCTCACCTGGCTCGGGTCGAGCTCCACGATCCGGCCGAACTTGGCCAGCGCCTCATCGACCCGGCCGGACTGCTGGTAGATCGTGCCGAGGTCGCTCAGGACGTGGACGTCGTCGGGAGCGATCGTCTCGGCTTGCAAGAACACGCGCAGGGCGTCCTGGCCCCGGCGGGAGTCCAGGTACGCGTCGCCCAGGGTGACCAGGCCTTGCAGGTTGTTGGGGTTGGCCCGGGCCGCCGCCTCCAGGTTGGCGATCTTCTTCTCCAGGACCTCGGTCTGGGCCTCGGCGTGGGCGGCCCGCTCTTGACGGGACGCCCCTCCGGTCACCGCCTGGTAGGCGACGAGCAACCCGACGGCCACCACCACGATCCAGAAGAACCCCACCACCACGCCCTCGCGCCGGCTCAACGTCGCCTCCACGGTCAATCCTCCTTCCGCGTCAGGGCCGCGGCGAGTGCCTCGACCTTTCGTGCCAGGGCGTATTGGCGGCGCGCCAGGGTCGTCAGGTAGGCCAGAAGCCCGCCCCAGATCGCCAGGTAGGCGAAAATCACGTAGGTCTCTCTTGCCATGGGTTCACCTCTCCAGTTGGAATTGCAGGTCGCGCACCCGGGCCTCCTGGTGGAGGAGCGAGCAGCGCAGTCGGAAGAGCGCGGCCCACAGCACCAGGAAGGCGGCCAGGCACAGGAGCAGGGTCCATATCATGGCGGGTTCGAGGCCCACCGCGTCGGACCGGATGACGGTCGGGTGGATGCTGCGAAACACGCGGGCCGAGAGGAACACGATCGGCACGTCGAGGAAGCCTGCCACAGCCACTACCGCCCCGTAGGTGGCCCGCTTTCCCTCCTCCTCCACGGCGCTGCGCAGGATGAGGCAGGAGGCGTAGATCAGCCAGAGGATGAGCGAGGTCGTGAGCCGGGGGTCCCAGGTCCACCAGGTGTTCCAGATGGGGCGCGCCCAGAGGGAGCCGGTGATCAGCACGAGGGCGGTGAACACCACGCCGATCTCCACGCTCGCGGCGCCGGCCACGTCCCAGCGCCGCTCCCGCCGCAGCAGGTATAGAATGCCCGCCCCACAGGCCACCCCGAAGGAGAGGAAGGCGCTCAGGGCGAGGGCGAGGTGGAAGTAGAAGATCTTCTGGACCACGCCCATGGTCTGTTCCAGGGGTGCGTAGAAGAAGACGGCGGCGGCCGCCGCCGGCACGAGCAGGGCGGCCAGGGCCGGCAGCGCAAGAGAACTCCTGGGGCTCACGGCTCAGACCTCCCGGGCGGCGAAGGGAAACAAGAGGTAGCCGGCGACGGTGTAGATCGCGCAGAAGGCAACCAGGGGCTCCAGGGTTACGGAGCCTTGAGCGGCGGCTCCCGCTCCCGCGAGGGCTGCCCCCGACGCCTTGACCCCCAGCACCACCACCGGCAGCAGCAGGGGAAAGAGCAGGATCGGCAGGAGGACCTCGTTACGCCGGGTGCCGGCGGCGACGGCCGAGAGCAGGGTCCCGGCCGACGAGAACGCGACGTCCAGGAACACGAGGGGCAGGGCCACGGCGGTGATGCCGCCGGTCAACCCCTGCCCGAAGAGGGCGAAGAACACCGGGACCAGGACGACCTGGGAGAGGATCATCAGGGTGAGGTTGACGAGCCCCTTGGCGACGAACACGGAGCTCGGGCTCACGGGGCTCACCAGGAGCGCCGCCACGCACCCGTTCTCTCGCTCCCGGGCGAAGACCCGCCCCAGCCCGAGCACCCCCGAGAAGAGGACCGCCACCCAGAGGATCCCGGCCCCGGTCTCGGGGGGGACCCGGCGGCCGCCGCCAACGGCGATGCTCAGGGTGACCAGCACCAGGACGCCGAAGAAGGCCATGGAGACCAGGGACTCCTTCTTGCGGAGCTCGATCCGCAGGTCTTTGCGGACCAGGAACCCGATCTGCCGCAGGGTGCTCACGCGGCCTCCAGGTGCTGGAAGTAAAGAGCCTCGAAAGCCTCGGAGGTCACGGCCTCCTTACGTTCCATGTACGTCAGCCGGCCCCGGGCCAGGATACCCAGGCGGGTGGCCGCCTCGAGCCCACGCCGCAGGTTGTGGGTGACCATGACGATGGTCCGCTCCTGGTCGTGCAGGCGCTCCAGTTGGCCCCGGAGGCGGTTGGCCGCGTGCTCGTCGAGCCCGGTGTAGGGCTCGTCGAGCAGAAGCAGGCTCGGGTCGTTGACCAGGGCGCGCGCGATGGAGAGCCGCTGCACCATGCCTCGGGAGAACTCGGCCACCGGGGAGTGACGCCGCTCGTAGAGCCCGGCCTGCTCCAGGAGCCGCTCGGCCGTCTCCCGGGGGTGAGCGACGGCGTAGAGGCCGGCGTAGAACTCCAGGTTCTCGAGGGCGGTGAGGTCGTCGTAGAGGTAGGACTGGTGGGAGACGACGCCGAGCCGAGCCCGATAGGCCTCGGCGTGCTCCTCCAGGTCGAAGCCCTGCACCCGCACGGTGCCGGCCGAGAGGGGGAGCAGAGTGGAAAGGATCTTGAGCAGGGTGGACTTGCCGGCGCCGTTCGGCCCGAAGAGGCACAGGAACTCGCCCCGCGCCAGGGCGAAGCTCACCCCCCGCAGGGCCTCCACGCCCCCGTAGGTCTTGCGCACTCCCTCCGCGCAGAGGAACGGCGCCTCAGGGGCGGTCGTCGGCACGGCCCGCCTCGTCGCGCAGGGTCTCCAGGGCTGCAATGGCTTCGGCGGCCTTGGCGGTGTAGAAGGAACGCAGATCCTCGTAGTCCGCGTCGCTGAGCTTGCCGGTGGCCCGCTCGAAATCTACGTCCTTGATGGCTTTGAGGAAACCGGTCCTCTCCATTTCCAGGGCGGCGATCCGGCGCCGGTCGCCTCCCCCGCTTCCCACCAGCGGCCGCCACGGCCCGAGCAAGGGATAGAAGGAGTACACCAGTAGTCCAGCCATCAGGAAGATCAGGATCGGCAGTTCCATGGGTCAGTCCTCTTCGTCCAGGTTCGCGAGGGCCTCTTCCACCCGTCGGCGGGCCGCCTCGTCCAGGGGGGGCGGCTCCGCCGGACCTCCCGACCTGACGCCGCCGCGGGCCCCGGCCGCGGACCACCGACGCACGACGAAGATGGCCGACAAGGCGCCGATCACCAGACCCACGAAGGGCCCGATGTAGGCCACCAGGTTGAACCCGCGCTTGGGCGGGATGGTGAGGATCTCCTCGCCGAACTGGGCGACGAAGTACTGCAGGATCTCCTCCTTGGGCTTGCCCTCCCCGAGCATCCTGCGGATCGCGGCCCGCATCTGGTCCCCGCCGCTGCAACGGTCGATGGAGAGGGGCTCCCCCGGGCAGGCGTAGCAGATCAGGCTCTCGCTCACCTCGCTCTCGGTCAGGGCGAGCGCCTGACCGGAGGTGCCCAGGAACAGCGCCAAGGCCAGGAGGAATGGGACGGGCCGGCGGATCGCGCTCATGGGGTCTTCCTCTTCCGGGGCGGGATGATGGCCAGCACGCCGCCCACCACCATCAACCCGCCGCCGATCCAGAACCACAGGAGGAGGGGGTTCACCGCCACCTTCAGCGTGATGTCGCCGTTGCTCCCGATGCCCGGCATGGTGACGTAGAGATCCTCCCAGAGGGTCGAGCGCAGAGAGACCTCGGTGGTGGGCTGCTTGGCATTCACGTAGTAGCGACGCTCGGCGTCCAGGGCGCCGAGCCGGGTTCCGCCCTTGGATATCCCCAGGGTCGCGGCGTAGACCGTGCGGTTGAACTTCTGGTACTGGCGGAAATCCTCGTACTTGAGCTCGTAGGTGCCGATCCCGAGGCTCTCGCCCTTGGCCAGGGTCCCCTGGGCTTCGATCTTGTAGGCTGAAGAGCCGGTGATCCCGACCACGGTGAGCACGAGGCCCAGGTGGACCAGGTGCCCTCCGTACCGGCGCCGCATCCGCCACAGAAGCCGGGGCGCCGCCGACCAGGTGGCTTCGCCGGTGACCGCCCCTCGGGAGAGCACGACCAGTACGTACTCCTGCACGATGGTCCCGGCCACGAAGGCGGCGAGGATGAACGCCAGCAGCGCGGAGGGCACACGGACGCCGGCGGCGAAGAGCGCCCCGCCGGTTGCCAGGGCGGAGAGCGCGGGCCGGAGGAAGTTCTTGCGCAGATTGGCCGGGGAGGCCTTGCGCCAGCCGATCAAGGGGCAGACGCCGGTGATGGCGAGCAGGAGCAGAAAGAGCGGCGTATTGACTTGATTGAAGAAGGGCTGCCCCACGGTGATCTTGTTCCCGGTGACCGCCTCGGAGATGAGGGGGAAGATCGTGCCTAGCAGCGTGGCGAAGGCCAAAGCCAGGAGGATCACGTTGTTGAAGAGGAAGGTGCTCTCCCGCGACAGGTACGACTCCAGGGCGTTGGAGGTCTTGAACTCGCCGTAGCTCTCGGCCAGAAGGTAGACCCCGCCGACCGTGGCGATCCCCAGGAAGGCCAGGAAGTACCCGCCCAGGCCGGTGGCGCCGAAGTCGTGGACCGACTGGAGCACGCCGCTGCGCACCAGATAGGTGCCGAAGATGCACAGGAGGAAGGTCAGCAGGATGAGCACCATGTTCCACACCTTCATGATGCCCCGCCGCTCCTGGATGATGGCGGTGTGGATGAAGGCGGTGGAGACGAGCCAGGGGATGAAGGAGGCGTTTTCCACCGGATCCCAGGCCCAGTACCCGCCCCAGCCGAGCTCCACGTAGGCCCATTGGCAACCGAGGATGATGCCGACCGTGAGGAAGATCCAGGAGAGCACGTTCCACGCCCGGGTCTTCTTGATCCACGAGGCGTCCGTGGTCCCGGTGACCATGGCGGCAATGGCGTAGGCAAAGGGGATGGTGAAGCCGATGTAGCCGAGGAACAGGGTCGGCGGGTGGAAGACCATACCCGGGTTCTGGAGCATGGGGTTGAGGCCCTGCCCGTCCTGGGGCGTGAACGCTAGGGCCTCGAACGGGCTGGTGACCGCGCAGAGGAGATAGAGGAAGAAGCTCAGCGTGCCGCCCAACACCAGGTACACGTAGGGAGTGAGCCTGGAGTCGGGTTCCCGGCGGTTGTTGTAGACCACCAGGGCCGAGCATAGGGCCAGAACCCAGGCCCAGACGAGGAGCGACCCCTTCTGCCCGGCCCAGAACGCCGTGAGCTTGTAAAAGATCGGAAGCGCCCGGTCGGAGTAGGAGGCCACGTACTCCACCTGGAAACTGTCGGAGAGGAACAGGTAGCCGAGCGCGATCGAGGCCAGGGTGGTGCACGCGGTGACGCTCACCAGGCATCGGCGACCCGCCTGGGTCCACCGGGCGTCGTTGCGCATCACACCGAGGAGCAGGCAGACCATCGTCCCGAGGGAGAAGGCGAGGGCCGCGTATTGGGACAGGGTGCCGAAGATGACCAAGGGCAAACTCCTCTTCAGGGTGGGAGGCGGCCGGGTCGGACGCGGACGCTACTTCTCCTGTTCCGATTGGTACTTGGACGGGCACTTCACCAAGAGGTTCTGAGCGCGGAAGAGGCCCTCGGCCCGGGCGAAGGTGCCCTCGGCCAGAACCTCGATGTCCGGGGCGAAGGCGTCGGGCTTGGGACCGTCGTAGCGCACGGCGACGGTCTGTTCGGAGCCTTCCAGGTCCCGCAGGGCGAACCGGAGGACGAGGTCCTTCTGGTCGTAGTCGATGGTCCCGTCCACCACCTCGCCCCCGACGCGCACGTAGTCGCCCTCGGCGACCCGGGGACCGGCCACGGCCCCGGTTAGTTCGGCCACGGTGAGGTAGTAGGCGCTGGTGGTGGCGATGCCGCGGTAGATGAGGAACCCGACCCCGGCGGCGATCACGAGGACGCCGGCGAGAGCTTTGCGGGTGGACTTCTTCATGGCTTCCTGCCTGGGCAGAGGGGGGCACCCCTGTGGGGGCCTCGGTCTAGATGAGGGGGATCAGCAGGATCCGTGCCCAGGAGGCCTGACGCGATAGGATGGCCGAAAACGGCCCGGCGGCGGGCGATTTTGGGGAGGGGCGACGTGAGCGTTGGCCGACTCGTCGGCAGGGATGCGGGTGGGGCAGATGGGGCCACCTGTGACAAATTGTCCCAGGCGGGTGGGGGCCTTGCGTAGGGCCGGGCCTGCCCCGCGGACCCGGTACGGTTCAGCTCTCCCCGGAGAGCTTACGCTGGATGGTCTTCCGGTTGACGCCCAGGAGCTGAGCCGCCTGGACCTTGTTGCCCCCGCAGCGGTCCAGGACGTAGCGGATGTAGTCCCGCTCCACCTCCTCCAGGGGCCGGATCCCCGGCCAGCAGAACTCCTCCCGGGGGCGGAGCCCCTGGAGCACCTCCTCGGGCAGGTCGCCGAGGCGCACCACCCCCTCCTCGCACACATAGAGGCAACGCTCGATCACGTTTTCCAGCTCCCGGACGTTTCCTGGCCAGCCGTAATCGAGGAAAGCCCGGAGCACCTCGGGGGAGAAGGTGACGTCGCGTCCCCGGCTGCCGTGGCCCAGGGCGAGCTCCTCTACCAGGAGGGGGATGTCCTCCCGTCGCTCCCGCAGGGGGGGCACCCGGAGGCGGAAGGTGCTCAGCCGGTAGTAGATGTCCTCCCGGAACCGGCCCTGTCGCGCGTCGTCGAGGAGGTTCCGGTTGGTGGCAGCGACGATGCGCACGTCGAAGGGAATCTGCCGGTTGCTCCCGACCGGCCTGACCTCTCTCTCCTGGATGGCCCGCAGCAGCTTGGCCTGGAGGCCGGGGGGCAGCTCGCCGATCTCGTCGAGGAAGAGCGTGCCCCTCTCGGCCGCGACGAAGAGCCCCTCCTTGTCGCCCTCCGCGCCGGTGAACGCACCCCGCACGTGGCCGAAGAGCTCGCTCTCCAGGAGCCCCTCGGGGATCGAGGCGCAGTTGATGGCCACGAACGGGCCCCCGGCCCGGGGCGAGGCGCGGTGGAGCGCCCGGGCGACGAGCTCTTTGCCCGTGCCGGTCTCCCCCTCGATGAGCACGCTCCCCTCGGCCGGGGCCACCTTCTCGATGGTGGCGAAGATCCGCTCCATGGTCAGGCTCTTCCCCAGGAGGCCGTGGAACGAGCGCACCGCCGAGGTCCGGCCCTCGAGCTCCTCCACCCGCCGCCGGAGGCCCAACTCCCGCTCAGCCCGCCGCACCGCCACCAGGAGTTGCTCGAGCTTGAACGGTTTGATCACATAGTCGTAGGCGCCCCGGTCCAGGAGCCGGACCGTGTCGTCCACGTCGCCGAAAGCGGTAATGAGGATGACGAAGGGCGTGAACCCCGATTGGGCCTTGATGCGGTCGAGCAGGGCCACGCCGTCCATCCCCGGCATTCGGATGTCGGAGATCACCAGGTGGAAGCCGCCCCCCTCCAGAGCCCGGAGCGCGCCGGGGCCGTCGGCGGCGGCATCTACCGCGTAGCCCCGCTCCACGAGGACGTCCCGGAGGAACTCCCGCATGTCCTCCTGGTCGTCCACCACGAGGATGCGCACCGGGTCCATGGCGCTCAACCCCTTCCCCCTTCGGCCGGAACCGGCTCGCTGTTCGGTGGCGAGGCACCCGCTTCGGCCGCTCCCCGGGGGAGCGTCATCGTGAACCGGGCTCCTCCTTCCGGCCCCTCCCCGACGCGGATCTCCCCCCCGTGCTCCTCCACGACACTGGCGACGATGAACAGACCCAGGCCCGTGCCCTCGCCAACCTCCTTGGTGGTAAAGAACGGGTCGAAGATCCGCTCCCGGTGCTCGGCGGGGATTCCGGGCCCGGTGTCCTCGTAGTCGATCCGAATGCGGTCCCCCGTCTCCGGCGTGGCGCGAACCCGAATCGCTCCCTGCCCCTGCAACACCTGGAGGGAGTTGAGCATGAGGTTGACGAAGAGCTGCTGCAGGGCGTCGCCGTCACCGAACAGCCGGGTCGCTCCCGGCTCGAGATCACAGTCCAGCACCACCTGGGCTCCCCGCTTCTTCATGCGGAGCCGGCAGAGCGTGAAGGCCTCCCGGACCAAATCGCCGAGGTCGACTTCGGCAAAGCTGCCCTGCCCCTTGCGGGAAAACGCCAGCAGCCGGTCGATGATCCCAGAGATGTGCCCGGTCTGTCGGACCACGGTTTCCAGGGCCGTGCGCGAGGAATCGTCCGCCGGAATCCGGGCCAGCAGCTGCTCGGCCCGGCCGCTGATCACGTTGAGCGGAGTGCCCAGCTCGTGGGCGAGCCCCGAGGTGAGCTGACCGATGGAGGCGAGCTTGTCGGCATGGCGTAGGCTTCGTTCCAACTCGATCCGGCGGCGATGGGACTGCTCCCGGCGAAGGTTCTGTTCCTCGATCCCTTGCGCCATGCGGTTGAACTCGGCAATCAACTCGTCGATGTCCGCCACGCCGCTGGGTTCCAGGCGCAGGGAAAGATCCCCGGCACCGAGGTCGCGGGCCGCTTCTTGGAGCCGGCGCAACGGATCCGCGATGCCCCAACGGGTGATCAGGAGGAGGACGACGCCCACGGCCGCTAGCCCCGCCGAGCCGAACCAGAGGAACCGGCGGACGACCCCAGCCAGGGCCAGGGCCACGTGGCGCAAGGGGAGCAGCACCTCGACCGCCCCCTGGAACTCGCCGTCGGCGTCCAGCACCGGTTGCAACACCTGGAGGTAGGACTCGCGCCCCTGCATCACCGTGCCTTCCCGCCCCTGGGCAGGCAGGGCGTCCGGCGTTATCGCGGGCACAGGGATCGGTGGAACCTCGCAAAAGGAGCAGGAAAGAACCAGTGGGGAGCCGTCCGGGCCGTATAGCCGCAGGTAGGGCACCACGGCCGGCTCGTCCACGGCCACCTCCCGCAGGATCGCTTCCATGTCCACGGTGGGACCGAAGGGATGGTAGTACCGGAGGACCGCCGTCACCGTTCGTGCGAAGAGCCAGGCCCGCGAACGGCTTTCCGACAGCAGGTGCGCCCGCTCGTCGCGCACCGAGACATAGCCCAGGGCAACGCCGAGGGTCACGATGGCACCGAACACGTAGAGAAAGAGGCGGGTCGAGATGCGCAACGGCCTTCACTACCTCCGACGGAGTCCACTCCGGGGGAGCATACCCCACCGGCACGGCGGAGGTCATCTCTGCGCAGGACCGACGGTCCGGGCTACCGCATCTCCCCAGCCATCGCAAAACCGTCCTCTCGACTCCATCGAGCCCCGCAACGGGATTCGAGGCTCCCACGCCTTGACACATATACACAACGTCTTGTATTCGTGCCATTCGGAGGTTTCACTATGGACCATAGAACTTACGAATCAGAGCGCCCTTGCTTATGTCCCGCGAAACCGTTCCTCGGCGAGCGCGCGGTCCTGGACGCCGACGAAGCCCGGGGCCTGAGGGCGCTGTTTCAGGTCCTCGCGAGCGATACCCGGCTTCGCATCCTCCACGCCCTGGTCGTGACGCCGGAGATGTCGCCCTCGGAGATCGCCACGGTTCTCGATATGAAGTCCCAGGCGGTCTCGAACCAACTTCAACGTCTGGTCGACAAGGGCATCCTGGACTCCCGGCGCAACGGCAACCAGGTCCATTACCGCATCGTGGACCCGTGCGTACCGCAGTTGCTCGACTACGGGCTGTGTCTGGCCGAGGACGCGGAAGGGAGGCGGCGATGACCTGGAAAAGCTCCAGCGCCTCCCAAGCGGCCCTGAGCGAAACGCCGCATCACCTCGTAAGCCGTCTCGACCACGTTGCCTACCTGGGGCGCGAACTGGCCCGAGCCGAGCACGCGCTTCGAAGCGGAGCGCGATACGTCCAGGACGGGGCGTTGGAACAGGAGAGACCGGAGCCCGAGTCCCCCTGTAACCGCGGGTGCGCGTGTGAGACCACGGTGGCGTAACGCCCAGACGACCGAGACGCAGCCCAAGCACGCCTTTGGTGCTTCCCGCGGCCCTGGCCCGGGCAGTGGGGGCGGGCGGGAGGTACGTAGCGGGCGCGGCGTGATTCCGACGCCCTCGGACTCCGACGAGGCGCTGTTTGCGCGCTACCGCGACACAGGCGACCCGGAGGCCTTCGGGTCGCTCTACGATCGCTACGCCCCGGGTCTGCTGCGGTTCCTGCAGGTCTTCTGCCGTGACCGCGCGAGCGCCGAGGATGTTCTGCAGCAGACCTTCCTCAAGGTCCACTCCGCCCGGGCGGCTTTCGAC
>JBFLZB010000160.1 GCA_040756475.1 Thermodesulfobacteriota bacterium | reverse complement strand
AGGGGGCAGGGGGCAGGGGGCAGGGGGCTGGGGGCTGGGGGCTGGGGGCGGGGGGAGATGGGGCCGGCGGAATCTGGCCCCGCGCCCGTGGGCGCCTTCTCTTTCAGGCGTGGGTGCGCCGTTCCCAGAATCGCCGGACCAGCCGGCCGGCGAGCAGGAGGGCGGCCAGGGCCAGGAGGGGCCACGAGGTCTCCAGGCGCACGAGCCCGGCGGCCTCGCCGGCTGCCGCCACGTTGTGCACGGCGCTCGCATACAGGTACCCTTTGACCCCGAAGCCCACCAGCGCCGAGAGGAGCAGCCGGCCCCGAGGCACGCCGAGGAGCCCCGCTCCGTAGTTGAGGAACGAGTGGGGAAACCCGGGAAGGACCCGCAGGGAGCACAGGGTGAGGAAGTCGCTGTTGCGCTGGAGCACCCGGTAGACTTCGCTGCGGGCCGCCTTGGCGCTCCAGGACGCTCCCAGGCGCCGGGAGAGGCCGTGGGCCGCCAGGGCGCCGAGCGCGCCGCCGGCCGCGATGAGGGCGGCGGCTACCGCGGGGTGGTAGAGGAGCGCCGCCGGAAGGATCAGGGCCGACCCGGGCAGCGCCAGGGCATAGAGGGCGACCATGGCCGCGGCCAGGCACGCCGCCACCGCCGCCGCCCCCCAGGGGTGGCCGGCCAGGACGTGCAGCCGCGCGTGGAGGCCGTGCCAGCCGAGCGGCGCCGCGAGACCGAGGAGGAGCCCCAGGACCAGCAGCGCGAGAAGCAGGGCACGCCCCCGACTCATGGGCTCGGCTCCCTTCCGCGGATTGTGCTCCGGCATCCCGCTCCCGAAAATACAGCAAGGGCTCCCCTGACGGCGGCGGCCGAGACGGTGCACCGATGAAGGTCGTCCTCCTCCAGCCGCCGGCCCGGGACTTCTACGACACGCAGGTGCGGCTCCAGCCCCTGGGGCTTGCCTACCTCAAGGCCGCCGTGCAGGTCCGGGTGCCGGGAGCCGAGGTGGTGGTGCGCGACTTCCGGCAGGGGTGGGGTCGGCGCACCGTGGCACTGCCCCGGGAGCTCGCCCACCTGCGGGAGTACTACCCCTTCCCCGACCAGAGCCCCTTCTCGACGTTTCACGGATACTACCACTTCGGGGCCGGCTTCGAAGAGCTGGCGGCGGAGGTGGCGGCGGAAGAGCCCGATCTGGTGGGCATCTCGGCCCCTTTCTCAGCCTATTACCGGGAAGCCCTGGCGTGCGCCGAGGCGATCCGGCGCCGCCGGCCCGTGCCCGTGGTCGCCGGCGGAGCCCATGCCTCCGCGCTCCCCGAGAGCCTGCTCCGAAGCCCCGGGGTGGACTTCGCGATCCTCGGAGAGGGGGAGCGCCCCCTGGTGGAGCTCGTCCGGACCCTGGCTGCGGGGGGCGACCTGGGCCGCGTCCCGAACCTCGCGTTCCGGCGGGACGGGATGGTGGTGCGCACGCCCCGGGAGCCGAACTTTCCCCTGGCGGAGCTTCCCCCGCCGGACCTCTCCGACCTCTCCCCGGTCCGCTACCGCCTGGGCCGAAAGCCCCTGGCCGCGGTCCTCTCCTCCCGGGGGTGCCCCCGCCGGTGCTCGTTTTGCGCGGTGCACACGGTGTTCCAGGAAGGCTACAGGAGGCGGCCGGCCGGGGACGTGGCGGCCGAGCTGCGGGTGCGGTGGGATGCAGGATATCGCGCCTTCGACTTCGAGGACGACAACCTCACGGCGGACCGGGAGGGCGCCGCGGCCCTCTTCCGCGCCCTGCTCGCGGCCTTCGGCGAGGGCACCCTGGCGCTCCACGCCATGAACGGGGTCTCCTGGGACGCCTTGGACCCGGAGCTCCTGGGACTCATGGCCCGAACCGGGTTCTCCCACCTGAACCTCTCCCTGGTGAGCGGCAGCCCCGAGGCCTGCCGGGGAGCGGGAAGGGCCGGGGACCGCGGGGCCTTCCAGGAGGTGGTGGAAGCGGCAGCCGCCCTGGGGCTTCGGGTGGTGGCCTACCAGATCCTGGGGCTCCCGGGGGAGGACCCGTCCGGCATGGCCGAGGCCCTGGCGTACCTGGGCCGGCTCCCGGTCCTGATCGGGGCCTCTCCCTTCTACCTGCCGCCGGGCTCCCCCCTGGCGCGGGGGCGCCCCGAACCCGACGAGGCCGCCCTCGTGCGCGCCCGCCTCACGGCCCTGGGGGCGGACCCGGACCCCGGGGCCCGGGACGCGGTCTACACCCTCTTCGTGACGGCCCGGATCCTGAACTTCCTCAAGGGGCTCCCCACGGCGGGCGCGCGGGTTCCTCTGGCCCGGGCACTGACGGGAGCCCGCGCCCAGGGAGTCCGAGAAGCCCTGGGGGCCGAGCTCCTGGAGCGGCTCCTGGCCGACCGGGTGCTCCTGGGCGCTTCGGGCGAGGGGCTGCGGCCCCTGCCCCGGTTTCGGTTCCCGGTGTTTTCCGCCGCGTGGTCCGCCCTGGGGTGGGTGGGCACCCAGGACAAGGGGAGGCTCGATCTGTGCTAGAGATCCTTGCGGACCTGAAATCTGGGACAACGCGTCAAGCTTCCCCCCGGCCGTCACCGGCCAGGTTGGGTCCGCTTCGCTTGACCCACCCTGCGGTTTGCCGTGCAAGGTTGGGGGGCGGGCCGGGGGTCTCCCCGGAGGCGGCGCAGGCGCCTGTGGCGATGCCCAGGCGGACACGAGATACCCTTCCCCTCCCTCGCTGGAATGCCAAGGGCCATTTCGGAAGCGCACGGGATCCTGCGCCGCCGCAGGGGAGGTTTGCGTCACCGCCCGGGGCGCCTCCGCTGGGGTGTGGGCGCCCCCTGCCCCGCTCACCTCGGCGGCCCGAGGTAGAGGCGCGCCGGAGCCAAGGCCGACGCAGAGCGGGCTACGGCCGGCCCGGTTCCCCCTTCGGGTCCCGGCTTGCGGGCGCCTCGAGGGCCCGGGCGAGGTCCTCCACCCCCTGTTCTCCCTTGAGAATGAGCACCCGGCGGGCGTAGGGAATCTCGATGTCGTTGCGGTCGAAGGCCTCCTTGATCCGGGCCCGCATTGCCCGGGCCACCGGCGCGTGACGGCCGGGTTTGACCCGGGTCACGGTGCGCACCAGGAGCTCCGACTCCCCGAAGTCCTCCAGGCCCTGCACCGCCGTGGGCTCAAGCACGTCCTCGTTCTCCGAGGCCAGCTCCCGCCCCACCTCTTCCAGCACCCGGAAGACCTTTTTCAGATCGGACTCATAGGCGACGCCTACCTGGACCACCGCGTGGGTGTAGCCCTTGGAGTGGTGCACGACCTCCCCAATCTGGCCGTTTCGCAGGATGTGGAGCTGACCGTTGGGGTTTCGCACGTGGGTCGTGCGCAGGTCGATGGCTTCCACCACTCCCCGGGCGCCCCCCGTCTCGATGAAGTCCCCCACCAGGTAGTGGTTCTCGAAGAGGATGAAGAACCCGGAGACCACGTCGTTGATCAGGTTCTGGGCCCCCAGGCCCACCGCCAGCCCCGCGATGCCGGCCCCGGCGAGAATGGGGGCGGGGTTGACCCCCAGCTCCGCGAGCATGAGCACCGCCGCCCCGAAGAAGATGATGTACTTGAGCGAGCTGCGGATCAGGGGGGCAAACGTCAGGCGCTGCTGGCGGGTCTCGGGGGGCAGATCCTTGCGGCGCACCAGGAGCTCGTCCACCCCCAGGTGAGCCAGCTCGATGACGACCCGCGCGAGGAAGAAGATCCCGATGACCCGCACCAGGCTGTGTCCGTAGGGCGCGAGCGGCGCGATGACTTCCACCTGCAGGGCCACGAGGGTGGCCACGTAGACGTAGATCACGTACTCCAGGCAGCGCTTGGCCAAAGGGATGAGCTGGCGCAGCCGCTCGTAAAAGCGCCGGAGCTGGCCCGCCTCCAGGTGGCGGGCGGTCAGGCCCTCCACGCTGTCGACCAGGGCGTCGATCCCTCGAACGACCAGGAGCCCCAGGGTCACCGTGAGGTAGATCTTGAAGAGCACCGTGAGGGCGCCGGGAACGGCGTCCGGGAGGCGGAGGATCGCGGCGGAGCGCGCCAGCACGAAGAGCCAGGCGCCATTGGTGGCAATGGCAGAGAGCGACCGCACGAAGGCGTCGATGCTCTCGTCGTTGGCCCGGATCTGGCCAAGGCCCTTGGCCCAGCCGCCCGCCGCCGCGATCCCCCGGCGAAGCCAGCGTAGCACGAGGGCCGCCAGGAGGAGCAGGCCGAGAACCTGGAGGACCGCCACTCCGAAGTCCACCCAGAAACGGCGAGGCACCTGGGCGAGCCACCCCCGGGTCTCCTCCAGGATGTCGGCTCCGCGGTAGAGGAGCGCACCGTTCACCGCCAGGATCGCCGCCACCAGCACCGCCCCCAGGAGCCCGAAGACCCGGCGCAGCGTCCGGCGCAGCCCTTCCACCTGGCCGGAGTACCGGGCCAGGGGACCGATCGCCCCGACCCTCCCCAGGAGCCCCCGCAGCAGGGCATAGACGAGAAAGACCGCCGCGGCGGCGGCAACCACCTCCGCGGCCACGACGACGGCACTCACGGCAAGCTGGCGGGGTTCCATCCTACCTCCTCCGGCCGGGCAGCCGTTCGGCCCCAGCCTTCCTCCCATCGAAATCGCAATCGGGATCGGGATCGGGATCGGGTTCGCCATCGGGTTCTCCCGTTGGAACCCACTCCGATAACGATACCGATAGCGATACCGATAGCGATAGCGATACCGATGATCGGCCGAGGGGGGAAGCTCAGACTCCGAGCTTCTCCCGGATCCCCCGCTCCCCCTGGGGGCCCACCAGGGTGGCGGCGAGCTCCCCACCCCGGAAGAGAAGCACCGTGGGAACCCCCCGGATGCCGTACCGGGTGGCCGTCTTCGGGTTCTCCTCGGCGTTGAGCTGGAGCACACGGGCCTTCCCGAAGAGGCTCGCGGCCATCCGGCGTACGCTCACCTCGTACTGGGTGCAGACCCCGCAGTGGGGGCTCCACACCTCCACCACGGCGGGTACGTGGGAGGCGAGCACCTCCCGGTCCCAGGTGGCGTCGGTCACCGGGATCGGGACCGCGTGGGAGGGGATGAGGGGAGCACCGCACTTGCCGCACTTGCCCTTCTGGCCGGCCTTCTCGTGGGGCACCCGGTTTCGGGAGCCGCAGCTCCCGCACTGGACGAGGTAGGTGTCGGGCATGGTCTCCTCCGCAACATCGGAACGCGTGCCATTGGAACCCAGGAACCGTTCTCCTGCAAGCATGGCCTCGCAATCAAGCGCAGGGCGCCCCCCCAACGGCCCGAAAGTCCACGGAGTCCTGGAATTTCTGGTTGACACCCCCCCGCCCCCTCGGGTACATTTTGCCGCCTTACGCAGTTCCCGTGGGCCGTTAGCTCAACTGGCAGAGCAACTGACTCTTAATCAGTAGGTTGGAGGTTCGATTCCTCCACGGCTCACCAAAGAAATCAAGGGGTTACGAGGCGCCGCCCGTAGCCCCTTTTTCTTCGGCTTCGGCTCGGGGGGCCCACTGGGGGGCCCGGACTCGCCCGGTACCCACCTCTCCAGCCTTCGCCCCCCTCGTGCGGCGAGGCTGCCCCCCCGGCCTGCCCGCCTGGGGGCCGATTCATTCCAGGGTGCCCGAGACCCCCACGGCCTTGCCGGCGGCGTCGCGGGCGTCGGACTTGGAGCCCTCCGGTAATTTTGCCGGAGGGCTATGCTGGTTGACCCCGCTCTCCATCCTTTCCCGCGCCTGCCGGTCGTAGATCGCCCGGGCCCGGGCCGCCACCATGGAGAGCTGCGAGGGGGTGAGGTGGCGGACGCGGATTTGCGGGGCGGCTACACCTCCCCTCCGGTGTCACGTCTTCACTTTCCAGACGCACGAAGGCCCCCAGTCGGTGCCGGGGGCCTTGAGTCGAGCCGCACCCTGCGAAGCGCCCGCCACGCTGACCGCTCGGAGCACTCCAGCCGCTCGGCGGCCAGGGCTACCGCTGCGGACGGTCCCACCTCTGGCCTGAGCTCGGCCACGGTCTGCCGAACCCGCAGGTCCCGAAGGCGCCGGGCGAGCTCCCCCGCCAGCCGTCGAACCGTGGGGTCGTCGCCGAAGGCTTTCAGGGCTCGCGCGTCGAGCATCCCGGCTCCGAGGAAGAGGGGGCGGGAGCAGGCCCGGTGTACCCGCAGGAGGGCGGGACCGTCAACCCCTCGCCAGACGCCCCAGGAGCCCCAAGACGGGGTTTTCCGGGTCGCCCCCTCCCCAGGGACAAAGAAGAGCCCCGAAGCCGAAGCCTCGGGGCCCTGGCGCCCTCCGGGGGCGTGGCGCTACTCGTCTTCCAGAAGCGCGTCGTAATACTCGGCCTCCATCCCCTCGCCGGTCTCGGGGTTGATGCCGTGCCGGTCCATGGCCTCCCTCATGTGCTGCAACGCGGTCGCTGCCTGGCTGCCCGGGACAAACCCGAACGGCAGGGCCCTGGTCGCGTTGGCGCCGGTCTTGGGCGTGCCCCCGTAGAAGAGTTCCTCGGTGCTCTTGCTCACGCTACTGCCTCCTGCCGCGCTCGGGCGGCGTCGTAGAGCTCCCGGAGCCTGGCGATCCGGGGGTTGTCGTCGGTGCCGCGGTGCGCGGCGAGAGCCAGGAGCCCCGCCCAGCGGGCGGCCCGCTCCGTGCGACTGAAGTCTCGGGCCCGGGGGAGCGCGGCCTTGACCGTTTCGAGCTTCTGAAGCCGAGAAACCAGTTGCGGGACGTTCACAGGATGCCCTTTCCGGCCGCGTTCGCTGCGGCCTCCAGTCGTTCGATGCGTTCCTGCAGGTCTTGCAGCTCTGCTACCTTGACGGCCAACTCCAGGACGCCCTTGGCCGCCGAGACCCGGGAGCCCGCGGGGGCCCCCGAGTCGCCCAGAATCTCCTCCAGCGCGTCCACGGCCGCGCACGATGCGGATTGGATCCGGGCCGTGGCGCAGTCCATCAGCTCCCGGCGGGCCAGCCTGTAAGCCTCCCGGAAGTCGTCCCGCTGCATCCACCGCCGCAGGGTGCGCGGGTCCGCCCCGACAGCCGCGGCAGCCCGCTCTATCGTCGGCTCCGACAGGAGGGCTGCAATCGCCTGCTCCTGTTTGCGCCCGATCTTCGCTCCGTGGCCGGCCATCATGCCCTCAGGTGTCCGCAGGTGCCCGGCTCAGGCCGCGTTCGGCTGGGGGGCCTCGGCGAGGACCCGGAGCGCGTCCGGCCCGACGGGGTGGTGCGTGGCAAGCCCCGGTTGCCCCAGGGGCTGCTCCGGGCGCGGGGGCGCGGCCCGCAAGTGGATGCCCTGCTCGGCGAACGCTGCCGTTTCCGCGGCGAGAAGTTCACCCCAGCGCGCCCCCACGTCCGCGGCGCAAAACAGGCCATGCGGCCGCTCGGCCCGCTGAGGAGCGGCATCGTGGATGCTCTGGAGCCCGAAGGACGGAAGAAGGGTCCGCTGCGCGCTGAGGTGGCAGAACGTCATTGAATGCGGCCAGCACCACCGCCGAAGCTCGTCCAATGCCATCAGCTTGCCGAAGAGCTCCTCCACGCGCGCCACCGCCTCGGCATACTCAGCGCCGAGCTGCTCGGCCCGTTGGCGAACCGCCAGGGCGAAGAGCTTCGGGGAGTCCTTGGCGACCGCGGCCAGCGCCTCCCGCCGCTCCTCGAGTTCGGACCGGAGACCAAGAAGGACGGCGTCCAACCCGGCCTGCCGGGCTTCGTCGCCCTGGCGCTCCTCGAATGCGGCCTTGGCCTCGGTCAAGCCCGCGGCGTCGCCCCGGCGCGCTTCCACGGCCAGTTTCCGCCCCCGGGCTACCGCCCGCCGCTGGGTTTCGATGCGGTGGAGGCGGGCCCGGTCCTCCGCTTGGCGGAGTTCCGTTTCGCTCTCGCGGACCGCTGCCTCTGCCTGGGCCAACCGCTCGCTGTGCTCTCGTGCTTTTTGCAGTGCGTCCATGGGGGTCCTTTCGTGGCGCCTTCGCGCCGTCAGTCGGGCCGAAGCCCGGGTAAGTCAACCTTCCGCCCGTGGCGCGGGAAGCCCGGCCAGGGGGCAGGTGTTCGCGTGGCCGTCCTCGCCCCGGGCCTCCCCCTCCCGCAGTCTCCAGGCGCCGCACACCGGGAAGCCCGGGGGCCGCGGGCCGATCCCCTCCAGGGCCTCCGCGTGTCGCTGCCGGACCTGGCGGGCCAGGTCGTCGAGGGCGCCTTGATGCGGGGTCCGGTCGCTCACGAGGTCGCCTCCTTCGCCGAGTGCCAGACGGTGGGCCGTTCTCCCTGCCGCACGAAAAGCCAGGAGCTTGTCCCATGCAGGTGGGCCAGGAGTGCCCACGGCAGCTTGCGTGTCTTCGCCTGTGCCCTGGCCTGTGCCAGGAAGCGGGGCAGGTCCACCACCTTCTGCTTCTTGCACTCCAGCGAGTACCGGCGCCCATGGGGGTCTTCCACCACCAGGTCCTCGGAGCGAACGCCAGCCTTTAGCTCAAGCACGGACCAGTCCCGATCTTCGAGAAGGTGCCGCGCCTGACACTGCCCCTCCCGGCCCTTTCGCCGCTGCGATGCTCCCACGGTCCCGCCCTCCTCAGTGCAGGTGCTCGTAGCGCCCCCGCACGGCGGCGGGTGCGTCGAGGTCGTCCAGGGTGTCCAGGACCGACTTGCCACCGCGCCACCATTGCAGGGCGGGGGCGGCGTCGAACGGGACTCGCAGGTCCCCGTGGGCGTCGAGGTACGGGCGCGGCCGGGGTTCATCCAGGAGGGCCAGGAGGGCAGCCTTGTGCTGGCGCATCGTCGCCATGAGGGGCTCAGTCACCACGCCAGGAGGCGCCCGCCACCGGAGCAGGTCGCCCTCGGCGGTCAGCTCTACGCCACGGGCTCGGAGGTCGCGCAGGAGGTCGGCGGCGCTCATAGGGTGCCCTCCGTTTCTACCCCATGGCCAAGGGGGTAACCCTGGGGCACCTCTAGGGGGCTTTCGCCGGGTATACCGGGTTTGCCGGGTTTGTCCCTGGCCACCCTATAGGTAAGGTGTTTTACCTCAGCACACGCGTGGGTATGGGGAAACCCGGCATACCCGGCAATCCCGGCAACGCGCCAGTAGGTGGAATCCTTCCTGTCCTTCCCGGCGGACTCCAGGCGCAGCCCTCCGACAAGGCGCTCCTTGCGGTACATGAGCACTCTGCCTAGTGTTTTCGTCGTCAGCTCCCCGCGCGGCGGCTTGAACTCGCCGAGGGCTTCTGCCAGTTCCCGCTCCCGGTCGGTCACCACCACCGTGGTGACGCCACGGGACGCCCGGGCTGCATCGTGGTACACGTCGAGCAGCTCCCTCACGAGAATCGGCCTGTCTGCGAAAACGTCCTTCCAGGCCAGGAGCAGCCGCCCCAGGGCCTCTTGCTCCGGATCGGCATCTTGGGCCAGGGTCACGGCGTCCATCGGGTCGCCGAACTCTCCCGGGGCCACCTCGCGGCCGACCCACGCCACAGGCTGGCGCACCAGGTCATCCCACCGCTCGAACGATGCCAGACGCCCAGGTGCCCGCGGCGAGCCGGCCGCCCGGTGCGCCAGCACGAGGGTGAGGGCGGCAGCCACCATCTCTTGACGGTGCTGAACCACGTACTCCAGGGGGGCGAGGGCGAACTCTCGTCGGTGGGGGTCGGCCATGCGGGGATCAATTCGGGAAACGAGCACTCGCCGGGGGAGGTCGCCGGCCAGGGATAGGTTGTTGCCGGTGAGGATGAGCAACGCACAGTTCGGGAGCGTCGGAGCCTCCGAGCGTCCGAGCACCCGGTCTGTAAACGTGGCCGAAGTGAGGCACGCGGCCAAGGCTGCCGAGTCGAAGGTGCCGACAAGGTTGTCCCAGATGATGGCCCGGGCGCCGGTGCGCAGGGCCGCGAAGATTCGCTTTCTCACTTCTTCGTCATCGCCTGATGTTGCCGGCCAGATGGGCGGTTCTTCTCCCGTCGCCAGTGCCCCCACGCAGCGGGCCAGGAGGGTTTTCCCGCTCGCCTGGATCGGAGCGTCATATCCGGGTGCCGGACAGGCCGGCACGGCGGGGCGCACCACCGCGGAGAGCAGCGCGGCCAGGTGGACGGCCTTGTCCAGGGGAGAGCAGAAAGGGAACTCCCGGAACGGGTGCCACAGGGCGGCCAAGGCCTTCCGGGCGCCGTCCAGGGTGGGCTCGGTGGGGATTGGCGCGGGCTCGCCTCGGGGCACCATCAGGAACCCCGTCTCGGCGTCGTACCCAGGAGCGGAGAGCACCGTACCGTCCGGCCGGAGCGTGGGGGCGGTCACTACGGCCTGAAGCCGCTTCAGCCCACGGGCCGGCCCGAGGGCCAGGATCGCCCGGCACAAGGTCTGGGGGGGGTCTTGCAGTACAGCGGCGGAGCCGCCCTTCGGGAGAGGCTGGGACCGCCAGCATTGTACGAGGGTGCCGATGTAGTGCCGCAGCCCGTGGTCGTTCAGGGCGTGGACCCGTCCGTCCACCACGGTGACCACCTCGTCCCCGAAGTCGTACAGGTCCGGCGTCCGTCGCATGTGGTCGAGCACGCCCTCCACGGCATCCACCTCGCGGCCGCGCACAAGTTCTACTCGGGGGGTGTCCCCGTCCGGTACCCGCTGCCGCTCCAGGATGCGCCCCAGCTCCGCCACCCGCTCGGGGCTCAAGTCCTTCGCCCGGTCGGTAAGCTGCGCCAGCCAGGCGCCAGGGACGCCGCCTCCCCGGTGGACCTCCTCGTAAATCGCGTCGAGGTCGAGGGAGGCG
>JBFLZB010000159.1:9026-10744 GCA_040756475.1 Thermodesulfobacteriota bacterium | reverse complement strand
TTTGCCCGGGCCGGGTGCGCCCGGGCAAAGCACCTCAGTCGTCCAGCTCCACCCAGCGAAACGAGGTCGCCGCGCCCTGCTCCGCCAGGATCTCGCTCCAGACCGCCTCGGGGACCGGAGCCAGCCGCTTGCCCTCGAACCGGTGCAGGCGGTTGTCGCGCGCGACCTTTCGCACTTCGTCCACGTACTCCTCGCGGCGGATGGAGTAGAGGATCAGCCCGTCTGCCAGGGCGTGGGGATCCAGGGCCTCGCCGACTTCCCGCATCCCCCGCCGCAGGATCCGGAACTCCTCGTAGGCCCAGAAACTGTTGAGGTTGCGCACGTAGGCGTCTACCGCCTCGGCAAGGTCCACGAACCGCGCCACCGAGTAGTTGGCCCCTTCGTCCCGCAGGAGGGGGGCGATGCCCTTGTCCGCGGAGAACACCCACTGGCCGAAGAGGCTGTTGCCGAGCTTCGCGAACCGGGAGCCCCCCCACGCCGACTCGATGGCTGCCTGGGCCAGGGCCAGGCTCGGCGGCACCACGTCCACCCGGCGGAGGAGCTCCTCGATGAGCTCCTCGGGCGGAGCGCCGGGCTCGGTTTCCGGGGTGTCGATCCGATAGCGCTCTGCCAGCTCCCGGACGAAGGCGTCGTCCTCCCGGGCCGTGGCCTCCCCCCTGCCCAGGCGCTCTCCCAGCGCCAGCAAGCGCGCCCGTTCTGCGCGAATCCTTCGGTTCGCGGCCAGAACGTGGGGCAGCACCGACCGGAAGAAGGCCTCCTTCTTGTGTTCCAGGTCGAGCTCGTCCATGTCGGGGGGCAGGCGCACGGGTGCCAGGTTGGGCACCAGGCCCTCCATACCCGGTACGGACCAGGCCGCGTCGAGGAGGCGGGTGAGCTGGCGTGACGGTGGGGAGTCGAAGAGGAACAGACCCACGGGTGCCGACGGCGCCGCCGGCCGAGAGAGCGAAGGAACCCAGGCGGCCCTCCGGTCGGGGGCCTGGGGACCCTTCCCCCACCAGGTGAGAACGCCCAGGGCCACGATCGCTCCGCACAGGAGGGCGGGAACGATCGTGCCCGGGGTGCGCACCGGGGGCCGCAGGTCGTCTTCGGGGGGGGGGCCCAGCTCCATCGGGGCACTCCGCACGGGGAAACTGGGGGCCGAATCGCCAACCCGTCTATGGGAACCCGGGAGCGGCGAGCCCGTCAAGGACTCATTTTCCCAGGCACAGCAAGGCGTTTTCCTCCGCGCCCGCCCCCAGGAGCGCGCCGTCGGAGAAGACGCAAAACGGGGAGCGGGTACCCGCTCCCCGTTTCGCGACATAAATGCCGCCGGGGGAAGACCGAACGAGGCTGCCCCGTTTCGGAAGCCTGCTAACCCAGGAGCACCTTCTCCGCCTCGTCGCGGCGGGCCTCCATGACGTAGGGAATGCCCGAGACCCTGGCCGCGTCCTCGGTGAGGGACATGAGGTCGGTGCGCTCCAGCAGGTCCAGGCGGAACTTGCGCGCCCCGGCCATGAGCTGCCGCAGGCCCGTCTTGAGCTTTTCGGCGTAGGTGTAGATCCCGATGGCGCCGTACGGGATGTCCTTGATGTCGGCGCCGTACTTGTCCTGAAGGTCCTCGATGACGACGAAGATCTGGTCGGCCTGGGTGCCGTACTGGGACACGGTCTTGGGGAGCTCGCCCTTGGCGAGCCACTCCCCGATGTTCTTGCCCACCATGCCCGGGATCATGAGGGCCC
>JBFLZB010000159.1:7052-8926 GCA_040756475.1 Thermodesulfobacteriota bacterium | reverse complement strand
AGGTCCTCGATGACGACGAAGATCTGGTCGGCCTGGGTGCCGTACTGGGACACGGTCTTGGGGAGCTCGCCCTTGGCGAGCCACTCCCCGATGTTCTTGCCCACCATGCCCGGGATCATGAGGGCCCGGCCCATGCAAACCGCCTTGAAGTAGGGGGCGCCCATGGCCAGCGCCTTGAACACGCCGTCCTCGGAGGAGAACCCGCCGGCCATGGCCAGATCGGGCACGCGGTAACCCTTGGCTGCCAGCTTGCCGGCGAACTCGTAGGCCAGGGCCTGGAGGTAGAAAGTGGGGATGCCCCACTCGTTCATCATGGGCCAGGGGCTCATGCCCGTGCCGCCCGGGGCGCCGTCGATGGTGAGGAGGTCGATCCTGGCCTCCGACGCCCAGCGCAGCGCCATGGCCAGCTCCACCATGGAGTAGGCCCCGGTCTTCAGGGTCACCCGCTGGAAGCCGAGTTTGCGCAGCCGCTCCACCTCGCCCAGGAACCCTTCCTTGGTGACGAACCCCAGGCGGGAGTGGCGCTCGAACTGGCGCAGGGCGCCGTGGCGGAAGGCCCGCTCGTTCTCGTGGAGGGTGGGGTCCGGGAGGACCACGTAGCCTCGCCGCTTGAGCTCTACGGCCCGGTCGATGGCGTCGACCTTGATCTCGCCCCCGATGCACTTGGCCCCCTGGCCCCATTTGAGCTCGATGGTGTCGAGGCCGTGCTTCTCCAGCACGTACTCCGCCACCCCCAGGCGGGTGTCCTCCACGTTCATCTGCACCAGGATCTCGCCGTACCCCTCGTGGAACCGGCGGTAGAGGGCGATGCGGCGGTCCATCTCCGGCGAGCCCTTCACCTTGCCCCCGGGGCCAAGCTCGAGCTGGGGGTCGATGCCGCACACGTTCTCGCCGCACACGAGGGTGACGCCGGCGATGGCCGCGCCCACGGCGAAGTGCTCCCAGTTCTTGCGGGCGATGTCCGTGGACCCCAGGGCGCCGGTGAAGACCGGCGCCTTCATCTGGACCTTCTTGTCCCACCCGTAGGAGGTCTCGGTGCTCACCGCCGGGAAGATCGCCGTGTCGGGCCCCGGCTCGGTGCCGGCCGGAAGCCCCTCGGCCCCGACTGCGTAGCCCTGGATGTTGAGGTGGGAGTAGTCGACGGGGTAGTTCTTGTCGGCGCCCGCGGTGACCTCGCCGTAGCGGGAGGGGTAGAGCACCTCGCGGCCCCGGAAGCTCGCGAGCCAGATCTCGCACCCCCCCTTGCACCCGTCCAGGCAGGCGGTGCAGATCCCCGACATGGGGACCACGTCGCGAGAGCGGTTGAAGGTGCTGGTTGCCTCGTTGGCGTTGGGCTGGCGCAGGTTCATGGAGCCTCCGTTGGGTGGGGGGTTGTCCCGGAAAAGGGCTCTAAGAGTCGCGCGCCCGGGACGGGGGAAGATATGGGGGCAAACCCTACCTTCCAAACTATTCCGCCCCACTGCTCCCCTGGGGGTGGGGCGCCCACCCTCCCCTGCGCCGCCCTACTCCTCCAGAAAGATCAGCCCCTGCTTGAGGGCAATGCGGATGAGACCGGCCAGGTCTTTCACCCCCAGCTTGCCCACCAGGCTCGCCCGGTGCTTCTCCACGGTCTTCTTGGTCACCCCCAGAGTCCGCCCGATCTCGCTGTTGGAGCGCCCCTCGGCCACGAGCTGGAGCACCTGGCGCTCCCGGGGCGTGAGGCGCTCCAGCACCACCTGCCCCTTGGGCTCGGCACCCTCCTGGCGCACGGCGTCCAGCAACACGCGGGAGACCGAGGGGCTCAGGTAGGTCTCGCCCCGGGCGGCCGCCCGGATGGCCAGCAGGAGCTCCTCGGTCACCGAGCGCTTGAGCAGGTACCCGGCTGCCCCCATCCG
>JBFLZB010000159.1:0-6952 GCA_040756475.1 Thermodesulfobacteriota bacterium | reverse complement strand
CGGCGTCCAGCAACACGCGGGAGACCGAGGGGCTCAGGTAGGTCTCGCCCCGGGCGGCCGCCCGGATGGCCAGCAGGAGCTCCTCGGTCACCGAGCGCTTGAGCAGGTACCCGGCTGCCCCCATCCGCAGGGCCTGGCGCACCAGGGTCTCGTCGGAGTACATGGAGAGCACCACCACCCGGGTGCGCCCCCCCAGGGCCTGGACCCGCTCGATGGTCTGGATGCCGTTCATCCGCGGCATGGCGAGGTCCACCACCAGGATGTCGGGAGGGGTGCGGCGCACCAACTCCAGGGCCGCCATGCCGTCGTCGGCCTGCCCCACCACCTCCATGTCGGGCGCCTTCTCCAGGAGCGCGCAGATGCCCTGGCGCACCAGGTGGTGGTCGTCGGCTACGATGACCCGAATCATCTTCTCGACTCCTTTCCCTTCTCGGCAGGCTCTCCCCGGACTGCTTCCGGGGCTTCCGGGGCATCGGTCGGCACCACGGCCGCGATGGCCGTTCCGGCCCCGGGCGTGGAGCGGATCTCGAGGCGTCCCTCCAGGAGCTCGAGGCGCTCCCGCATCCCCACCAGCCCCAGTCCGCCCGCCTCGGTGCCCCCTAGGGCCCGGGCCGGGTCGAAGCCCGCTCCGTCGTCCTGCACGGCCAGGCGCGCCGCCCCCGGAAGGGCCTCCAGGCGCACCCGCACCCGGCTCGCCCGGGCGTGCTTGGCCGCGTTGGTGAGCGCCTCCTGGAGGAAGCGGTAGAGGCAGATCTGGGCGGCATCGCGCAGGGACGGCAGCTCCACCCCGGCGTACTCCACGGGCAGGTGGGTGCGGTGTCCAAAGGTGCGGCAGAAGCCCTCGAGAGTGCGGTTGAGACCCAGGGTATCGAGGGCGGGGGGCCGCAGATCCTGGGCCAGGGCGCGCACCCGGTCCACCGTGGCCTCCACCAGCGCCACGGCTTCCCGCAGCCTCGCCCCCAGGCCCGTGGCGCCCCCCGGCAGCTCCCCGTGCAGGAGCTCCAGGTGGATCTTGAGGGCGGTCAGCGACTGGCCGGCCTCGTCGTGGAGCTCCCGGGAGACCCGCGCCCGCTCCTCCTCCTGAGCCGACACCAGCTGCCGGCCCAGCTCGCGGAGCCGCCGCTCGCTGCGGCGCAGGGCCTCCTCCATCTTCTTGCGCTCGGTCACGTCGCGGCAGGTGAAAAGGAGCGTGCCGTCCTCGATGCGCACCCGCTTCACGTTCACCAGGAGGGCGTGGGGCGCACCGGCCTTGTCGCGCACCCGGCGCTCCAGGTTCTGGAGCTCTCCCTCCGCCTCCAGGGCCTCCCGGTCGAAGGAGAAATCCCCCAGCAGGCCCTGGATGCTCCCGAGCGACGCGGTCTCGTCCACCGTTCGCCCGAAGATGGTGTTCACGTTGGGGCAGATGTAGGTGAAGCGCCCGGCCTCGTCGGTGATGAAGACCGCGTCGGAGATGTTGCTGAGCACGAGCTCGTGGAGCTCCTGGGACGGCCGCCGGCTCTGGGGCGCACGGCGGCGCAGCCGTGCCCCGGGGGCGGAGGCGCCCTGCCCCGGCGGGGACTTCTCTCGGGGGCTCTTCATGCCCGCTCCAGCACCACGTCGAAGACCCCCTCGAACCCGCCTGCGAAGGCCGCAGCCAGCGGGATCACGAGGAAAGGCAGGGCGAAGGGGTCGCCCGGCAGGTGGGGATCGCCGGCGAAGGAAAAGGGGCCTTCCACGTTGGGCGGGGTCACGGGGCACGGCGCGGAATTCGCTCGGACCGCCCGGACCGCGGCCAGCGCCGCCGCGCCGGCCCCGAGAAAGGCTCCTCGGGTGTAGCCGCTCGTCTTCATCGGTTCTCCTCCCCGACGATCTTCCCGTCCTCCAGGCGCACCAGGCGCTTGACCTGGTCCAGCAGCCGGGGGTCGTGGGTGGAGAAGACGAACGTGGTGCCCTCGGCGTCGTTGAGGCGACGCATGAGCTCGATGATCCGGTGGCTCGTGTCGGAGTCGAGGTTGGCCGTGGGCTCGTCGGCGATGACCAGGTCGGGGCCGGTCACCAGGGCGCGGGCGATGGCCACGCGCTGGCGCTGCCCGCCGCTCATCTTGTCGGGGCGATGGCTCACGAAATCGGCGAGCCCCACCTCGGCGAGCCGCTCCAGCGCCTGCTCCCTGGCCTCGCGGGTGCCCGCCCCACGGATCTGCAAGGGGAGCATCACGTTTTCCAGGGCCGAGAGCACGGGCACCAGGTTGAAGTTCTGGAAGATGAAGCCGATGCGCCGGTTGCGAAGCTCCGCCTTGCGGTTTTCCGAGAGCCCGGCGGTGTCCTCCCCCGCCACGGTGACGGTGCCGGCGGTGGGGTCGTCGATGACGCCGATCAGGTTCAGGAGACTCGTCTTGCCGCTCCCCGAGGGGCCCCAGACCGCCACGAACTCGCCGGGGGCGATCTCGAAGTCCACCCCCCGGAGCGCCCGCACCCGGGTCTCCCCGAGGCGGTACTCCTTGTCCACCCCCCGCAGCGACACGAGCGCCATGCCCACTCCCCTCGACGTTTCCCCTCCCTGCCCCGCAGAGGTGTACCGATCCGCGGGCCAACCGTCAAGGGAGCGTCCGCGCATCCCACTCGTGCCCGTAAAGCGGAGTTACCCGTGGGGCGGCGGGGCAAGCCCGCCCGCTGCGCCGCTGGCCCTACACCCAGCCGCGCAGCTTCACCGCCTCGGCCACCCGCTGCACCGCCACCAGGTAGGCGGCCAGGCGCATGTGGACGCTGCGGTCCTTGTGCATCTTGTACACGTTCTGGTAGGCGTCGGACATCTTCCGGTCCAGGAGCCGGTGCACCTCCTCCAGGGACCAGTAGTAGTTGTAGGTGCCCTGCACCTGCTCGAAGTAGCTCACGGTCACCCCGCCGGCGTTGGCGAGGAAGTCCGGGATCACGTGGACCCCGTTCTCGAAGAGGATCCGGTCGGCCTCGGGGGTGGTGGGGCCGTTGGCCAGCTCACAACTGATCTTGGCCTTCACCCGGCCCGCGTTGGCCTTGGTGATCACGTTCTCCAGGGCCGAGGGGTAGAGCACGTCCACGTCGAGCTCCAGGAGCTCCTCGTTGGTCAGGGCAGTAGCCCCGGGGAACCCGGCCACCTTGCCGGTCTTGAGCTTGTAGTCCACCAGGCCCCGGGGGTCCATGCCCTGGGGTGCGTAGATGCCCCCGCTGGTGTCCGAGACCGCCACGAGCCGGCCGCCGCCCAGGATCTCGGGGTGGAGGAGCGCCGCGTACTGGCCGGCGTTTCCGAAACCCTGGACCGCATAGGTGCCGTGGAGGTTGGTGCCGAGCTTCCTGGCGGCCTCCCGCACGCAGATGACGCCCCCCCGGGCCGTGGCGTCGCCCCGCCCTTGGGATCCTCCCAGGGCCAGGGGCTTGCCCGTGATGACGGCCGGGTGGGACCGGCCCACGATGGCCTCGAACTCGTCCATCATCCAGGCCATGATCTGGGGGGTGGTGTAGACGTCGGGGGCGGGGCAGTCCCGGTGCTCCCCCAGCTCCCGGGCCACCGCGCGGACCCAGCCCCGGGCCAGGCGCTCCTTCTCACCGGTGGAGAGCTTCTTCGGGTCGCAGGTGACGCCGCCCTTGCCGCCCCCGAGGGGGATGTCCACCACCGAGCACTTCCAGGTCATCCACGCCGAAAGCGCCCGCACCGTGTCCATGGTCTCGTCCGGGTGCCACCGGATGCCCCCCTTGTTGGGGCCCCGGGCGTCGTTGTACTGCACCCGGTAACCGTGAAAGATGTGGGTGGTGCCGTCGTCCATCTTGACGGGAATCGTGAACTTGTACTCCCGGGCGGGCCAACGCAGGAGCTCCCGCAGGGCCGCCTCCAGGCCCAGCATCTCGGCGGCCTCGTCGAACTGGGCCTGGGCGACGTCGAACGGATTGAGGACCTCGGACATGGACACTTCCTCCTCGTCGATGAGAGTAGGGGGGCGCGCAGGGGTGCACGGGGCAGTCGGCAGCCCGATCCGCGCTCCGAGGGGAACGGATGCTAGGGCAACGCCAAGCCCGGTTCAAGATGAATATTGGCGAGGAATTTCAAGCTCTTAGGACGGCGGGGAAGAACCCGCAGCATGGCGGTTAAAAGACCACCAGGTGGGGCGGTTCCCTACCCCCGCCTACCAGGTGCCAGCACCCTCAGGCGAGGTAGCACACGGCCCGGCGCGTCTCGGGATCGGCCACCACCCGAGCGCGCGCCCCCCCCGACGCCTGGGGGACGTCGATGAGCTTCACCACCGGAGCGAACTCCTCGGTACCCGGGAGGATCCGGGTCAGGGCGTTGGGGCTCGCGTCGAAGAAGGCCGCGTGGAACCAGGCCTCGGGGTCGTCCGGGTACACCGGCAGGTAGATGATCTCCTGCTCCACGAGATCCTGGAAGAAGTGGGTGCCGTAGGACACCTCGGGCACGTGACCCGCCTCCTCCCGGGCCAGCTCCACGAGCACCGCTGCCCGGTCGATATCGGCGTAGCCCACGTTGACCCCCAGGTCGACGGTGTTGCTGCCCCACCGGCCCGGCCCCATCATGAGCACCTTGCCCTGGGCCACCTCGGGATGGCGGTTGATGCGCCCCACCAGGCGGCCGATGGAGCGCTTGAGCGCCAGGTCCTCCACCGCCGCGTACCGGCGCGGGTCGATGTAGAGGATGTGGCGGATGTCGGAGACCTCGCCCCCGCTGATGAAGCGGCTGGCGCGAAAGAGGACCCGTTCCCGAGGCAGATCCCCGGGGACGGCCAGCGGCCCGGTGACCCCCGGCAGCCGAAGGGGCCGGCACTGGAGCAGGTCGATCTTCACCCGGCCGGCAGCATCGACGCGGGCCGTGAACTCGGTGTCCACGGGCTCGCCGTAGGCCTCCTCCAGCACCTCGAGCATGCCCCCCAGAAGCCCCACGAAGTCAGTGTGGGCGATGAGCTTGTTGAAGGTGAGAAACATCCGGCTGCCGGGGGCGTCCACCCGGTTGCTGATCGGATCGTAGAGCTGTCCATCCTCCAGCACCGAGACGAGGTAGTGTAGGTTCGGGTAGTCGCCCCGGTCGAGGAGCTCCGCGGCGGGCAGGGTCACGAACCGGTTCTGGTCCAGGTCGAGAACGTCCATGTCCCGCTGGGAGTACTTGGCCACCTTCTCCCCCACCTCGGGGCGCAGCTGGGGGTGGCTGACCGCGATCATGCGCGGGTAGTCGCCCGCCGCCCGCCCCACGGCGTGGGTGCCCAGCCCGAACACCAGGCGGAGGAGGCCCTTCCTGGGGTCAATCCGGTCGTTCCAGGCGTACAGGTTTCGCGAAAAGGCCACCCCCGCCAGGGTGGGGAAGAAGTACCGGTCGTAGCGCAGCCCCGAGACCCGCATCACCAGCACGGCCATCTGCTCGTCGCTCTCGTCGAGACCCCGGCGCCGGCGGTAGGTGATGGCGTCGGGGTGCAGCGCGCTGGCATACACCAGCTTGACCGCCCGGAGGAGCTCCTCCATCCGCTCGTCGGGGCTGCCCTGGTTGACGAGGAACTCGCTGCGGTACTTGCCCGCAAAGGCGTTGCCGAAGCTGTCTTCCAGCAGGCTGCTCGACCGCACGATGATCGGCGCTTCCCCGTAGTAGTCGAGCATGGCGCGAAACTGCTTCACGATCTCCGGAGGAAAGCTCCCCTCCAGAAACCGCTCCTCCACCTCCTCGAACTCCTCGTGGGTGATCTGGAAGCTGCGAGACAAGTTCAGGCGCAGGCGAAAGAGGTTGTTGTTCACGAGAAAGGTGAAGAAGACGTCAGAGCCGATGTAGAAGGAGTCCTGGCTGTCGAAGATGCGGTGGAACTCCGCCTCGCCGAGCGCACTGCGCAGGGCGCAGCGCGCCGCCAGAATCCCCGAGGCCTTGCCCCCGATGCGCCCGGAGCCGATGAGCCTGCTGCGCACGGCCAGGAGGTCCCGGGCCCCGAGGCAGCGGTCCACCAGCCGGTCGAACTTGGGGTGGGTGCCGAGCATCATGCGGGTGAGCTCGCCCCGCAGCGCCGACACCTCGGCCTCCAGCCCGGGGGGGATCTCGTCCATATGGGCATAGGCAAGCAGGCGCTGGTACACGCTCTGCCAGGGGGCGATGGACGACTCCACCTCGTGGAGCGGGTGCTGGAGGGCGGCGGACGAGAGCTCGGCCGCCTCCCCGCTCTGGAAGATGGGCGACCAGATTTCCCCCTCCACCCGGTGGGGCAGGAACATCTGGGGCGAGTACCGGTCCCACACCTTGAGCGGGTGCACGTAGAGCCGCTCGCCCACGTGGTAGACGTCGAGCAGGAGCTGGGTGGTGTCCCGGATCCGGGCCACCGCGCTGTGGGCGTGCCGCCCCCGGGTGAGGGCGAAGTAGGCCACCGCGTCGATCTGGTAGAGAAAGGGGCAGGTGATCTGGAAGAAGTTGGCCAGGAGCACGTCGGTGGCCCACTCGGCCACCAAGGCCGAGAGGTTGTCGAAGACGTAGCAGACCTCCCGCCCCTCTTCCTCGATGATGCGCTGCACCCGGGCGCTGAAGCTGTCGAAACCGGCCGCGGGGTCCAGGGAGACGACCTTGAGGCCGAGCAGCGCCGGCACCACCGGCTCCTCCGGGGCAAACCGCACGTACACGCACGGGCGGCCGTCGCGCAGGGCCTGCTCCACGAAGTGGGCCGCGAAGAAGCGGTAGTCGTCCAGGCGGTCCACCTGCCAGACCACGTTGTCGCCGAGCCGCAGGCCCTGGATGAGCCGGTCGAAGGGGGGCAGGCCGCTCTGCATGGGGAGGGACTCCGTTCGGATTTCGGGCGGGAAGGCAGGTTCCAGGCGCCGCGGCCCGGGCACCGCGCAGGCTACCGTTGCCCTCGCGGAGGCGTCAAGATGATCGGCCCGCCCCCGAGGTATCCCCCTCGCCCCGTCGAAATCCAAATCGAAATCGAGGCCGGGGTCGGGATTCGCCACGGGGTCGATTTCGATTTGG
>JBFLZB010000158.1 GCA_040756475.1 Thermodesulfobacteriota bacterium | reverse complement strand
TCGCCGCCCAGGAGGCCTTGGTGGAGGCGGCGGCCGTTACCCACCGCCTCTCCGACGCCCGCTACCGGGGCGGGGTCGACAGCTACCTCGCCGTCCTCGACGCCCAACGGGCGCTCTACGCCGCCCAACAAGCCCTCATCACCGTGCGGCAGGCCCGCCTGGCCAACCGGGTGACCCTCTACCGGGTGCTCGGGGGAGGGGCGTGAGCGCCGGGGGGCGCCCCACGACAGGAGGATGAGTACCGCGCGAGGCCCCCTTCCCTGCTCCGTCGGAGAAGCGCGTCCGCCCTCACCCCCCCTCCCGAGAGCTCCCTATCCCTCGGTCACCCCTCCACCCTGGCGATGCTCCGCTGGGAACGGTGCGGCCGGCGCCGCGCACACGTTTCCTTCTCCTCCCGCAAGCCCTGTTGTATCCTCGCTGCCGCGGGAGGGACCATGGCCGACGTGCTGGTGTGCTGGCTCGGAAACACCGACCTCAAGGCCGCCCAGGGCGATCCGGCCGCGGGCCTGGGCCCCATCGGGCGCGCGGTGGCCGCCCGGCCCTTTGGCGCCGTCCACCTCCTGAGCGATTACCCCAAATCCCGCTTCGCCCCCTACGCCGCCTGGCTCCGCACCCAGACCTCCGCCCCGATTCGCGTGCGCGCCGAACCCCTTTCGGGCCCAACCCGCTTCGGCGAGATCTACGAGGCCGCGGTCCCCGGCACCTCCGGGGCCCTCGAAGCCACCGCCCCCGGTGCAACTCCAGTCAGTCGACGCTGCACGACAGACCTTCAGGACGGTGGTTGGAGGATGGCCCGCCGGAATGGCATTCCCGCAGGGTTGGCCAGCGGTCAGTCACATGGCGTGTCTGGTAGGAGGGAGGGAACATGATCTTTGGGGGGCTCGATCCGCGGGACGTTGGGGCTGTTCGACAGGGTGTAGAGGCGATGCTCCGGAGGCGCGACGCGCTGGGGCTCGGCTCTGCACCCTGGTCCCTTGCGGAGATCAAACCCGACGCAAAAGACTACGAGTGGCTCTTGGCCTGGGCGAGAGCCCTGGCCCTGGATACGTGCGACGCGTGGCTGCGGGGCGGCGCCGGTGTCAGTGGCCTGACCCGGGAGGCGACCATCGGCGCGCTGCTGCTCTTCCTGGCATCGGAACAAGGTAGGCGGGAGGCGACGGAAGGCCACATCTGGCCGGCCGTTCTCGGCATCGGGTTCCGTCCTCGGGTCCAAGCGCGACTCTTTGTCAACAACGGTCAGCCTACCCAGGACCACAAGGATGCTCTGGAGGCTGCCGCTCGCCGCCTGAATCTTCGCCACGTGTTCGGGGTGGAGGGGCTGCAGAACTGGTTCGACACGATCTTCCTCCAGTTCGGATTTACTCGTCGCGGCCTGCTTCTCCGACTGCCGCACTGGCTCGCTGGACAGGGGCATACCCAGAGTATTCGTCGACTCCTGAGCAACGGTGCGCTCCGAAGTGCTGGGTTTCGGAACCTGTGGCAACGGCTTCGGGACTACCGCCTGAACAACATTCGGGAGCCATCACTTCGCTCGGCCATCCAAGACACGTGTTGGCTTCTTCCAGAATGGAGCGACGATGCGGTTCGCATCACCCGGACAAAGCTTGATCTGGGAACGGCCCGCGACGTGGTCAGCGTCTCGGATACCGAGCCTCTGCCGTTCTTGTCCCCGGCCACGCTCGAATGGCAGGCGCCCCACGCCCCCAGTTTCCGATGTTCCGTCACCAACCTTGCGGCCCTGGATCTGCCCGAGGACACGTACAGGCTCCAGATCGGGGGGCGTATCATCGGCCCCATCGTGCGCCAACCGGACGGAACGTTTGCGGGAGTTGGATTTGAGGATGTGCCGCTGGTTTCGATGTCGCCAGACGTCAGCGCCCATCTTCTCCAAGACAACGGAAATCCAGCACAGAGCAGCATAGTCCGCCTCTGGGACCCCGGAGAGGACGTAACCGTCTTCCGCCTTCCCGCAGGCACTCGAGTGAAAGACCCCTGGAACGACCGGTTGCACACGGCGCAGTCCCATGCGCTTCTTCTCGCCCAGGACCTTCGGCCGGAGCCCCGGCCGGCCGTGTGGCAGGCCCTGGGGAACGATTGGAGGATCTGGCTGCTGCCCCAGAATTGGTCGCCGGACCTGAAGGTCTTCCTGTGCGCCGATGTGCTCTGGGCTCCTGTCCTGAGCAAGGAGAGGGAACCGGCGTGGGCGCAGGGTGTTCAGGCGTCCGCTGGGAACGGCGGCACGGTGCGGGTGGGTTCGCCGTTTCGGCTGGAGCTCCGACATCCGCCGGACGTGGAGATTCGCTTCGTCAGGGGCGGCACGGTGCCCCTCGATCTGGCCCGCACAGGGCCGGGGACCACCAGCGCCGGCCCCATGCCCTGGGATTCATCTCTCGCCGCAGAAAAGATGACCGTTCGGATCGGAGCGCGCCGGGGAGCCGAGTCTTGCACGGTCCACCGGTCCGTTCCGATCTGTCCTTTGGGGGTGGTGAAACTGGGTGCCGATGGGTGGAAGGCGGTGTCGGCCTCCGCTCCTCTCTCGGTGGAGGAGGCGCAAGCAGGCTCCTTTCGAATGTTTCCGCCGCCGGCCGTCGTCTGGCCGCGGGATCTGGCCTTGCTCGAAGGCGACGCCTGGGTGGGGCGGGTGAGGCCCCGCCCCTGTCCCCTTAGCGCCCTGAGCGGCTGGGGCGCGCGGCTCGTCGTGCGGCGGGGCCCATACAACGCGGTCGAGGATGTGCTCGAAGTCTCCAGAGAGGTGTTTTCGCGAGGGATCATCGAAGACGTGGACTTCTGGTCCGAATCGCCGAGGATCCGCGTGCGGGTCCGAAGCCCGATCGAGCCCGCCCCCGGGCACGTCCTGGTCTGGTGGGCGGAGGACGGCGAGATCGCGTGCACGGAGGTCAAGCTCGAAGGCGCTTGCGGAGGCAGTGCCTGGTGGTCGGCTGATGGCCCGGGCCAGGACCCGCCGTTAATCGCTGTGGCGATTGCCTACCGCGGGGAGCGGATCGGCGCGTGGTGGGTTGCCTCCTGGGCTGACTCGCTGCGCAAGGCATCCGAAGAAGACACACAGTTCCTGGCAGGGATGATGCGGTGGTTTCATCTGCCCGTCCTTGCCGGCCAGGCGCGCCGCCACGTGCGAGAGTTCGCCCAGCGCTTTCCTGCCGATGTTCTCGCGGCGTGGCTCCTGGCCCAGCCGCCGGCAGACGGCCTGACGATGCCGGGGCTGGACGAGGGTTGGCTCTCCGCGGTACGCGCCCTCTACTGGGACTGGCGCCCCGCTGTCGAGGAGGCGCACGCGGTGCTACTGACCCTGTCCGGTGCCGCCGAGCTCGACGGTGAGGCCGTCTGCGCCGCCGGACGGCGCCTGCATCGCGCCGATCCCGTGTTGCTCTGCCGCATTCTGCAGTCTTGGTTTGCGGGGTACTGGGTGCCAGCACACGGGGATGCTGCAGCAACGACCATTGTGGCAGAACTTCTCCTCTGCCTCGGGGAACTCCCCGACCTGCTGCAAATGGATGCCACAGCAGACTATCTTCGCGCCTCAGTGGCCGAGACCCTGGCCGTCGATCCGAACTTTGTGGGCCAGGGCTTGGTCGACAGGGCCCGGCGGCACCTCAGCGGTCAACCCCTGGAGCTTCACGACCGCTTCAACCTGGGGCTGACACTGGGCGTGGAGCCGTTCCGACGGCTCCTGGCGCTGCGGCTCCTCCCCCTGACGCTTCCAAGAGGCTGAGATGGCGCAGCTCGACGCACTCGCGCTCTCCGAGGCCGTTCGCCGCCGGCTGGTGGACTTCGCCTTGGACGACAACTTCGTCCGCGACCCGCGACTCACCGAGATCTGCCGACGGCTCTGGTCTGGCCCCGGCGCGTCTGGAGGCTTGGTCGGCGATCTGTGGGTAGAGGGCGCCTTCCCGGCCGAGACCGCAGAGGAGTCCCTCGGGGACCTTACCGCCTCGGGGCGGTTCGACCGGGCGCTCTGCGAACACCTGGACGGCCGAGGGGCCGTCCCGAAGCACCGGCCGCTGTATGCCCACCAGAGGGACGCCATTCTGGCGAGCCAGCCGAGCGGCGGGGCGCCCCGGCCAGCGTTGGTGGTCACCGCGGGAACCGGCGCCGGCAAGACCGAGAGCTTCCTCCTCCCTATTTTGAACGAGCTCTGCTCCTCCCCGCGCCAGGGGCCCGGCGCCCAATGCATCATCCTCTACCCCATGAACGCCCTCGTGAACGACCAGGTAGACCGCCTCCATAAATGGCTGCAAGGGCAAGAGCGGGTCACCCTGTTCCACTTCACGAGCGAGACCCCGGAGGACCACGGGGCTGCCAACCGGGCCGGTGTGCCGAGGTGGGACCCATCGCGGGTTCGGACGCGCCGGCAGGCCCGCGGCCTCGAAAACCGCGAGGGCCGCCCCCTGCCGCCGGACGCCCGAGGCCCGATCCCCGACGTCTTGATCACCAACTACTCGATGCTCGAGTACATGCTCTGCCGCCCTCAGGACGCTGTCATCTTTGGGCGCGGTGTGCGGGCGCTGGTACTGGATGAAGCCCACTTGTACACCGGCACCCTGGCCGCGGAGATCACACTCCTCTTACGCCGGGTGCTCGAACGCTGCGGCGTGGCCTCGGACGACGTCCTCCAGATCGCCACCTCCGCTACCCTCGGCACCGGCGATCCAGCCGAGCTTCGCCGCTTCGCCTCCCAGATCTTCTCAAAGGAAGAGGCACGGGTATGCGTCATCCGCGGCGAACCGATGCGGGTGGCCCTGGAGCCTCCCTCGCCACCCGTCAAGGCTTCCGGGCCAGAGCACTTTGACACCCCTTGGCTGCGGGGCCCGACCATCGTGCAGACGCCGGACGGCGAGCCGCAACTCGCCGTCGATGCCGAATCGTGCGAGGCTCTGGCCGACAGGCTGATCATCCTGGCGGGGGCCGATGCTGTCGCAGCCGCGAAAGCTGAAGGCCAGGGGCAGCCTGCGGTGCTCCTTCACAGTGCGCTCGCTCGTTCTCCCCTGCTCCACCGCCTGGAGGATGTTCTCTGGAGGCGGCGGTGCCTCTCTTTGCAGGCGCTGGCCGAGGACCTGTGGCACGTTGGAAATGCCGTCGCAGTGCGAGCCACGGTGGTGCTTCTCCAACTGGCCGCCTCGGCGCGCCGCAGCCCGGGGGAGTTCCCGGTGGTGCCGCACCGCATTCACCTGCTCGCCCGGGCAACGGATGGCCTCTTCGTGTGCCTCGACGAACACTGCCCCGCCGGCCCAGAGCTCCGACTGCCGCCTTTCGGTGCCGTCGGCTGCGGTTATTCCGATCGCTGCCCGACCTGCGGAGGGGCTCTCCTGACGCTGTTCCGCTGCAAGAACTGCGGCGACTGGGTGCTGGGCGGAGTTCACGCCGACGGGAGGTACCTGCCGGCCCCCAGGCCTGAGACACCAGGTATCCAATTCCTGACGCCGCAAGAGGGGCTGGCCAGGGCAGCGTTCCTCGTGAATGGCAGGAACGGAGCCATCCGCGGAGGAGGCCGCGGAGGCGTGTTATTGCACCACGTCCGCACGTGCCCCTCTTGCGGCGAGGACGACTTTCGCCCCTTCCACTCCTCACAGGCCTTGACGCTCTCGGTCTTGGCCGAGACGGTCCTCGCGGGGCTACCGGCCCTTGCCGCGCCTCACAACCCCTGGCTCCCGGCTCGGGGCAGGAGGCTTCTGGCGTTCAGCGACAGCCGCCAGGAGGCGGCGCGCCTGGGGCCCGGCCTCATGCGGCAGCACGAGATCCAACTCGTGAGGGCGGCATTGGTGCGTTGCTTGAGGGACAGCCCGGTGGCGGATGAGGCCATGATCGGCTACCTCCGTGACACCATCCGACGGCTGGAGGCCGAGGTTGCCTGGGCGCAGACTCCGGCCGTGCGCGACCAGATTCGCAGGGACCTGGAGGTGAAGCGCCAGGAGCTTGCGGCTGCCACAGTGGGAGGTTCCTTCCGGGAGTGGCTTGCGGCGCTGGAGCGGTCGTCCTTGGCGCACGAGTTGCTGGGCTCCGACCTGGGCGAGAAACATAGGGCCAGCGAGTGGTCGCGCCGGACTCAGGCGGAGTGGGATGTCAACTTCCAGCAGGTCCGGGAGAGGCTGCCGCACCTGCTGGCGCGAGAACTAGCAAGGCCTGCTCGCGCTCAGGCAACCGTCGAGACCCTGGGCCTCGCAGAGGTGACATACCCCGGCCTGGATGCGGCCTCCCCGCCCAACTCACTCCTCGGCGTCCTGCCCAATGAGGAGGCCCGGCGCTCGCTGGCAAGCGTTTGGCCCACGTTTCTGCGAGCCCTTTGTGACTCCCTTCGCGCCGATGGTGTCGTCACGATGGGCTCCCGCGAGGAGGATGACGCATTCCAATTCGGGGCTGGGTGGATCGGCCGCTGGTGTGCCGTTGAGACAGACCGTGGGCCTTTGCTTCAGCGGTTTGTGGGGGCCACGTCTCGACAGCTCCGTCGGGCGTTTGCGGCAGAGGTGCTAGGGAAGTGTGGACTGTCAAGGGGCAGAGCAGAAGACATGGCCGCCGACTTGCTCCGCTACTGCCACGCGCAGCTTTTGGAGCTTGCTGGTCGGCTGCCCTGGTTGGAACGGGGGCAGCGGCAGTCCCTAGAGGGACCAGTGGAGGCGGTGCGCATCCGGATTCCGGAGCTTGGTCTTCGCCCTTCAGGAGAGCTCTATCGCTGCCCTCGCACGGGACACGTCTGGAGCTACGAGGTGCTGGGCTGCGCGCCGGCGGCCGGTTGCACCGAGCTGAAACCGGTGACGGCGGAGGAACTCGACGCCGATCCCAGGCACGGGCGTCAGCGCCGCGAGCTTCGGGACTCCCGGGTGTTCGCCCTGGGGCTGTGGGCAGAGGAGCACAGCGCCCAGCTCTCTCCGGCCGAGAATCGACGCCGGCAAGACCTTTTCAAGGCTGGGGTGCGCAACGTTCTGAGCTCGACCACCACCATGGAGCTCGGCATCGACATCGGAGGCCTCACTGCCGTCCTGATGAGCAACGTGCCGCCGGGCAAGGCAAACTACCTTCAGCGGGCGGGGCGAGCCGGGCGACGGGCCGACGGCTCGTCGCTTGCCGTGGCCTTTGCGCGGTCCAGGCCTTACGACCGGGAGGTGTTCCGCCGCTTCGACGACTACCTGCGGGCAGAGTTCCGCAAACCCCTGGTCTTCCTCGATCGGGCGCGGGTGGCGCGCCGCCACGCCCACGCCTACCTCCTCGGCGAGTTCTTCCGAACCGTGTATCCGCCCGGGGCCCACGTGGGCGCCATGAACGCCTTCGGCAACATGGGAGTCTTCTGCGGGGTGCCGCTGCCTCCTTACCGGGAGCGCGGACCACGGCCTGGGGTTGGAGAGCCTGTAACCGCGTGGGCCGTCTCGGCAGGGGCCCCGTGGGTCGATGAGGGTCGGCGCGAACCCGGGCTTGTGGGGCACTTTGGGGACTATCTGCGCTGGATTGCCGGGCATGGAGAGCGTTGGGCTCGACCCCTGCTCCAAAGGCTCCTGGAGGGCACCGGCGGAAGACCCGCATTGGAGTCCTGGGCATCTTTCGTCGAGAAGGTACGAGGGGATTTTGAGGAGGCGGTTCAAAGCTGGTTGGCGGAATACCAGGAGCTGCTCCTGGGGTGGAAATCGGTGCCGGAGGACGGTGCCAGGGCTCGCGCGCAGTGCAACGCCATCCGGTACCAGCTTCGTGCCTTCTACGAGACCACGGTGATCGAGGCCCTGGCGGACCGGCAGTTCCTCCCCCGTTACGGGTTCCCCATCGGTCTCCAGAAACTCCGCGTCGTCTCTGTAGAACGGGATGGGAACCAGCGGCCCAGAATCCGAGAAGAGGACCAGTACCGGCTCGAGCGGGGCGGCCTGCTGGCCCTGCGGGAGTATGTCCCGGGCTCCCAGATCCTGGTGTCCGGCAGAGTCGTCACCTCGCGGGGACTGCTCAAGCACTGGACGGGCGCGAACGTGGACAACTACCTCGGGTTCCGGGGACTCCACGCGGAGTGCCGGAACGGCCACTTCCACTACACCCTGACCACCGACGGTCTGGGTGCCTGTCCCATCTGCCGCGCAGCTCCTGGCGGGTCCCCGCACCAGCTACTCCTGCCCCGGCATGGTTTCAGCAGCGCGGCGTGGGACCCGCCCCGCCTTGGATCAACCCTGACGCGGGTGGGGACCACGGAGCAGGCGACCATCGCCTTTGCTGCCCAGACCGCGCGGGAGGATGCCTTCGTCGAGATTCCTTCCTTCTCTGATGTCCCGGGGCTCTTGGCTCGCTATCGGGAGGCAGGGGAACTGCTGGTGTACAACCGGGGTGAGTACGACAAGGGCTTCGCCGTGTGTCTCCAGTGCGGGTACACGACGAGTGAGGTGGAGTTCGGAGAAGGGACCTTGAACCTGCCCTCGGGGTTCGATACCCACGCCTCGCTCAGCGCGCCCAGCGCCTATGCTTCTTGCTGGCAACCCGCTCCGGGGTCCGTGCTCCGAAACCAGACCCTGGCGGCCCGCCAGCCCACGGACGTGCTAATGCTCGACTTCTCGGGCTGCCTCGGCGCAGAGGCGTCCGACCCCGCGGTGGTCACTACCCTGGGCCACGCACTGCAGATCGCGGGGGCGCACCTCCTCGAGCTCGATTCCCGGGAGCTCGGCGTGCTGACCGTGCCCGCCGGCAGCGGCGGGCACACCTGGGGTGCCGTTCTCCATGACAACGTGCCCGGAGGCGCAGGGCACGTCTTCGAGCTCATGAAGCGTGGCCGTCCGTGGTTGGAGGCCGCGAGAAGGGCGCTCTTCGTCGATGAGCACCACGACGCGCGCTGTGAGACCGCCTGCCTGGACTGCCTGCTCACCTTCGACGCCCAGGTAGCCATCGACCAGGGCCTGTTGCAGAGGCGGAGGGCACTCGTCGCTCTGGACCAACTATTGGTCGGAGTCGTCGGCGTTGCACCGGAAGCACCTACAGCCGAGGCGAAGGTTCTGACGCCGCCCGCCCGAACTTCAAACGAGGAGCGCCTGGATAGGGCAAGGAAGCGACGAAAGCTCCGGTGAGGAACCCACGACTTGACGGAGGAAGTCTTGACTTCGGAGAAGATCGAAATCGGACGCCGGGAAGACGAGTTTCAGACCCAGTTCCCGGACTCCTCTTCTCCCCCCACCCTCCTACTCCCCTGGCGCCTCGACCCCGGTTTCCGCGACCTTTTCGCCGGCCTCGGCTTTCGCGTGCTGTGGGCGGAGACGCGAGAAGGGGCGCGGGAGCTGCTGGAGGCTGAGGCGCCGGATCTGGCGCTGGAGTACTCGGAGGGGCCGGGGCACCTGCCGGTGCGGGATCTCTTGCGGGAGTGCGGGCGGGGGACGGCGCTCTTCTACTGCCAGTCCGCCCTCATGTCGCCCCCGAGGGAGCTCCCCGAGGGCGGGTATTTGGGTTGGATCGACTTCGGGTTCGACAGCCTCGCCGAGATCCTCGGGTGGTTCCGGGACGCCCTGGACGGGGAGAAGAGGCGGTGGATCGAGGGGCGGATCGACGGGCGGACCGATCGGGTTGCGGAAAGGAGCGGGAGCCCCTCGGGCCAAGGAGGCGATCCCTGAAGATGGCACGGAGCACGGGTGCGCAGTCTGCGCTGCAACGCCGCCGAGCCCACGGAACTCGACGCAGGTGCCCAGCGCGCGGGGGAGACGACCACGGACTGTGCCCCTCTTCACCGCCGGAGCCAACCAGGCCAACCTCGCGGTGGCCGAGGCCGACCGGGCCCGCGTCAGAACTCCGCGATGGAGAGTCCCAGGGCCCTGCCGGCGGTCACCATGACACGGTCGGCCGTGGCAAGGACGCCCGCCTGGACATCCCTCGCGATGGTGAGGTGCATCGCGTCGAGCGTGCGAAGAGGAACCTCTGCCAGTACGGCCATGAGGTTTACTGCCCCGGCGGCAAGGCCGTCAGGGAATGGGTGGCACACCAAGGCCCCGTGTCGGATGTCGTCCTGGAACGTGGCGAAGACCTCTGCCTCCAGCTCCGGGCCAATGCTCCTCTCCCGACGCCTGCGCGCGAGAAGACAACGCATCTCGATCACCGTGAGGTCGCTGATCTCGACCGGCCCGTTCTCCTGAATGTACGCCTCGACTGCCTCTGAGCTCTCTTCATTGAGATACCACTTCGCCAGCGCGCTGGTGTCGAAGTAGACGGCGCCCAGCTCACCGGCCATCCCTGTCCTCCCGGACGAGGACCTCACTGCCCACCCCCAGCCTGGGCATCTTCTCCCGAAGCCCTCTGTGCGAAGGGATCGGCCGCTTGCGCTCCAGAGGGACCAATCGCGCGACGCCCTTTCCCCGGCGGGTGATCAGCACCTCACCCTCCTGTTCCAACAGGCGATCGAGATGGGACAGGGCCTCGCGGGCCTCACGGACACCCAGCGCTTTCATCGGGACTCCCGCTTCCATACGTTCACGAAAGGCTTCATGTGCCACAGTGACACAAAATGTAGCATATCAGGCATCCTCGGGGAAACAGGAGAGATCCGCTGGCCTCCGGCCCGACGCGCGCCTCTACGTCCTGGGAATCCGGGTGGGGCGCGACGAGGGTAGCCCTGCGCTTCATGGCCGGGGTGGATTCATCTCCCCAGTTCCCGACCCGCCGCCGCCAGGATGCGGGCCCGAAACGCCTCCGGGCGGTCGAGCACCGCCATCTCGATGCGGGTGGCGAGCACCGGCAGGGGGAGCGGGAGGTGGGCCAGGAGGCGGACGCCGTCTTTTTCGGTGGTGACCAGGGCTTGGGCGTTCATGAGCC
>JBFLZB010000157.1 GCA_040756475.1 Thermodesulfobacteriota bacterium | reverse complement strand
CGGGGGCCCGCGCCGCCGTGCTGCTCAACCAGGCGGACGGTGCGGCTCAGTTGGCCGCCGCCGAGGAAATCGCCCGGGGCCTGCTCGGGACGCGGGCGGGATACGAACGGGTGGTGGCCGCGGCCCTAGGGGCGGGCCGGGGGGAGCCCGCGGTGCGGGCCGCATGGCGGGACCAACCTGCAAACGCGAGGGAGAAGCCGTGACGTCGCCGACAGCCAAGAGCCAACCCCTAACGGCCCCCGGTGGGTCCGGCCGGGACCACGGAGCGGCCATCCGGGAGGCGACCCGGCACGAGCCCTACGCCCGCAAGCTGGGCATGGAGTGCGTGGCGGCGGGGCCGGGGTGCTCTCGGGTAGAGATGACGGTGACCGAGGAGCTGTGCAATCTCTTCGGAACCGTCCACGGGGGTGCCGTGTTCAGCCTCGCGGACGAGGCGTTCCAGATCGCCTGCAATGCCCGGGGGGAGTCGGCCTTCGCCCTCAACGTCTCCGTGACCTACGTCGCCGCAAGCTTCCCGGGGGATCGGCTGGTGGCCGAGGCGCGGGAGCTCGCCGCCACCCGGCGCACGGCGAGCTACGAGGTGCGGGTGACCCGCCCGGGGGGCGAGGTGGTGGCCGTGGCCCAGGCCCTGGCGTACCGCAAGGGCGGCAAGCCCCCGTTTCTGGAGGACGGGAAGGGTGAAGGGTGAAGGGTGACGGGGCTTCTCCCATGGGTCTCGCACAACGATGCCAGCCAGAAAACCGCCGACCACCCGATCACAGAATCTTGTTGAGCGGATACTCGATGACCCCGGTGGCGCCGGTCTTGAGCAGGCGCGGGATGAGCTCGCGCACCACCGACTCGGTCACCACGGCCTCGAGGCTCAGCCAGTCGGAGCGGTAGAGGTGGGCGATGGTGGGCGCCTGAAGGCTCGGGAGAAGGTCGATCACGTCCTCCAGCCGGTCTCCCGGCACGTTCATCTTGAGGCCCACCATCCCATCGGCCTTGAGGGCCCCCTGGAGCAGGAGGGCGAGCTGCCCGATCTTCTCCCGACGCCAGGGGTCCTCCCAGGCGGCAGGGTTGGCGATGAACTTGGTGTTGGTCTCCAGCAGGGTTTCCACGATCCGCAGGCCGTGGGCCTTGATGGTCGAGCCGGTCTCGGTCACCTCCACGATGGCGTCGCAGAGCCCCTCCACCACCTTCGCCTCGGTGGCGCCCCAGGAGAACTCCACGTCCACGGCGATGCCCCGCTGCGCGAAGTAGCGGCGCGTGAAGTGGACGAGCTCGGTGGCGATCTTCTTGCCTTCCAGGTCCTCGGGGCGCTGCACGGGGCTGTCGCCGGGCACCACCAGCACCCAGCGAGCGGGCCGGGTGGAGGCCTTGGAGTACACCAGGTCGCACACTTCCACCACCTGGGAGTCGTTCTCGAGGATCCAGTCCTTGCCCGTCAGGCCGGCGTCGAGGACGCCGTCGGCTACGTAGCGGCTCATTTCCTGTGCCCGCACGAGCGAGAGGCGAAGCTCCGGATCGTCCACCGACGGAAAGTAGTTGCGGGAGTTCGCCCGGATCTTCCAGCCCGCCCGCCGAAAGAGCTCTACCGTGGCCTCCTCGAGGCTTCCCTTGGGAATGCCGAGCTTGAGCGGGCTCATGCCTTGTAGACCTCCGCGGGATCGAAGAGGGGCGTGCCCTGGGTGATCCAGCCGTCTTTCTCCACCCGGCGGTAGAAGCAGCTGCGGTGCCCGGTGTGGCAGGCTGCGCCCCCGATCTGGCGCACCTTGAGGACCACGGCGTCGGCGTCGCAGTCCACCCGGACCTCCTGCACTTCCTGAACGTTTCCGGAGGATTCGCCCTTCATCCAGTAGCGGTCCCGGGAGCGGCTGTAGAACCAGGCCTTTCCGGTCTCGAGGGTGCGGCGGAAGGCCTCGGGGTTCATGTAGGCGAGCATGAGCACCTCGCCGGTCTCGGCGTCCTGCACGACGGCGGGGAGCAGGCCGTCGCCCTTGGCAAAGTCGAGCGCATCCATGGGAACCTCGTGGGATCAGGAGGAAGAATTAGCGGGCGAGCAGACGGGGAGCCCCGAGGGTGCCCCGGATCCGGGCGGTGTACCGGCCGTCCGAGCCCCGGGCGCCGGGGAACATGGCAAACAGGAGGCCGAGCTCGCGGGAGAGCCGCTCATCGGGCCGCAGGGAGAGCAGTCCGTTGACGAGGCTCCGGGCGGCGTCGGCCCGAAGCAGCACGCTGCCGCTGAGCTCCACCCCCAGGTCGCCGTCCTCGAAGACGGCGCTCTCCACCTCCAGCTTCCCCCCGTCTGCCGACAGGCGAACCCGCCCGGTGCCCAGCCCGACCTCGGGCACCGGAAAACCCCACGCCGTGCCGGTCCCGATCCGCGCGCCCTGGAACACGAGCTCGGCCCGGCCGCTGGTCTGGGTGGCGTCGGGTTGGAGCACGGCGTCCACCTGGCCCGAGAAGCGCCCGGAGAGGGGCAGCTCCCAGGCGCCGGGGGGCGGGCGAAGCCGGGAGAGGTCCACGTCCTGCCAGGCCAGGGCGGCCCTGGACGCGCGCGCGAGCGACACCTGGGCGGTCAGCTCCCCTCCCAGGGAGAGGGCTGCGAGCTCGATCGTGGGCTTCGCCCGCAGGAGTCCGAGCAGCGGTGCACCGACCCTCGCGTCGTGGAGGTCGATGCCCCAAGCGGGGTTCTCCCCCGGGGCCACCCGCACCTTGCGGGCCCGCACCCCCGGGAAGGTCCCCGGCCCGAGACCCTCGATGCGGGCCGCCACGCCCTGGGCGGCCAATTGGCGCTCCAGGCTCAGCGCCAGCTCCGGGTAGGGCAGGAGCCACCACAGGGAGAGGAGGAAGACCGCGACCGTGAAGACGGTGTAGCCGAGCCCCTTCAGGATGCGGCGGCGCAGGATCGCGGTGGGACCCACCTCAGGTTGCCTCCAGGGGTTCGTAGGCCGACACCTGGAAGCGCACGTCCAGGAGGTCGGGGTCATCGAAGCGCGGCCGGATCTGGATCTGCTTCACCCGCAGGAGCTCCGGGGAATTCTCCACTTCGAACAGGTAGCGCACGAGCTCCGGCAGGCGCACCCGCTCCATGCGGATCTCCACGCCGTTCTCACTGTAGTACCGCGAGGCCTCGCCGGGGCGGGGACGCATCTGGACGATCCGGTCCTGAAGCTGCTGCCGCCGCGCCAGGCCTTCCAGGTACGACAGGATCGAGAAGTCGCGGCTGCGCCGGAGGTTGGCCTCGATGCCCTCGATGCGGGTGCGCAGGCTCTCGTGGCGGCCCGCCAGCTCCTGCACCTCCCGGTACTCGGCGCGCTTGGCCTGCACCCGGCGCTTCTGGAGGTCCACGTGGGCCTGGGCGGGCTCCCACACCCCGAGCCAGAAGGCTACCGCCGCCAGACAGGCGCCGCCGGCGCCCACGGCGATCTTCTCTCGGGAGGAGAGGCGCACGGTCTACCCCTCCCGGCCCAGGTTGACGGTGAGCTTGAAGAGCACCCGGTCGCGCTCCACGCCGGCCTTGGCGTCGCTCACGGCCACAGAGGAGAACCGGGGGTGCTGGGAAATCTCGGCCTTGATCCGGTCGATGGCGTCGAAGCTCGCGGTCACGCCATCGATGCGCACGCGCCCTTCCTCCACGGTGAAGTCGCGAAACTCCACCTCCAGGTCCTTGGGCAGGCGCGCCGAGATCTCCCGCAGCACCCGCAGGGGCGAGACCGCCCGGTCCACCAGGCTCCCCAGGCTCTGGGCGCGTGCTTCGAGCTCGCGCACGGCGGTGCGCATCTGGTCCACCTCGCTCACGATCGTCTGGACTCGGGGCAGGGTGCGCCGAAAGGTCTCGCGGATGTCGGTGCGCAGGGCCTCGTACTGGGCCTCACGGTACGCGGACTCGCTCCACATCCCGAAACCCCACAGCGTGGCCAGCACGGCTGCGTAGGCGCCCGCCACCGCCCCCATCCGCTTCCAAGGGCCCGACTCCTGGAGGGGGGCGAACGGGCCCTGCCGCAGGTTGACCTGGCTGGCGCGGCGCCCCGGGGCGTCGCGCAGGGCGAGGCCCAGGGGCACGGCCCACCCGGGCCAGGAGGCCCCGTCGCCGGAGGCGTCCACGAGCCCCTCGGAGGGAAAGGGAAGCAGGTCGACCGGGTGCTCCAGCACCGCTTCCCAGGCGGAAAGCTCCTGGGCCAGGGCCAGGGGCCCGCTCAGGTAGACGCGAGGGGCGGCTTCCCCGCCGTCTCCGGCAACTCGCCACCGCGAAACCAGCGCAGCGACCTCCCGGGGCAGGGCGGGGTCGTCCGCCGGGGCGGAGAAGGCAAAGAAGTCCCAGGGGCCGCTGGGCCCCACGGCCACCGCCTGGCAGAGGTCCTCCGAGAGGTCCACGATCACCGCCGGCTGGGCTGCCGGCAGGGCGCGGCCCGCCACCGTGGCCAGCGCCAGGGCCTCCACGTCCACGATCTGGGGGTCGAGGCCGGCGACTCCGAGCTCCTCGAGCAGGGAGCCCACCCGGGCTGTGGGGGCCGCCACGAGAAGGGCGGTCGCCCTCCCGGCGCGCCGCTCCAGCACGTGCACGTGGGAGACGAGGTCCTCCAGGGGAAGGGGGAGGCTCTCTTCCGCTTCCAGGGGGGCGGCCTGCACGACGCGGGCGCGGTCGGAGAAGGGAAGAGCCACGAGGCGGGGGAAGGCGCTCCCGCCGGAAATGGCGGCCACCACCGACTCGGCGGGGCGAAGGCCGGACTCCAGCAGGGCGGCACCCCGCTCTTCGGGCGTGCCCCGGGGCAGGGGGATGCGCGAGATCCCGGTTACCGAAGAGCTCTTCCACCCGCCCTTGAGGTGCACCCCGAGGGCGAAAGTCGTTCCCAGCTGAATTCCCAGGACGGTCTTGGGCATGGACGGCTCGAACCGGGTGAGGGTAGGGCGAAGGAAGACAGTAACGGAAAGGGAGGGGGGGAATCAAGAACGGCATCGCCCCTGCGGAAGCCGCAGGGGCGATGGTGTGGGATCATTCCTGGGCGAACTTGCGCAGCTGCCTGCGACGCCGTCGGGCCGCCTTGCGCTCCTTGATCCGCCGCATCTCGCTCTTGCTCACATAGAACGAGTGCCGCTTCACGGCAGGGAGGACGTTCTTCTGGAAGTCCTTCTTGAGCTTGCGGACTTCGCGCTCGAAGTCCCGCCGGGGGTCGCTGCCCCCTTCCCGGTCGAAGTCCCGGCGAGGCCGGCGCTCGCCGCCCCCAAAGTCGTTGCGTTCTCTCATCAACGGGGTTACACCTCCTCCCTCGTGAATTCTCCCGGCGCACCGGGAGTGCGATTTGATACCAGCTATGCCGGTAGCTGTCAAATGGGAAATGCCCCTGTGATGCAGCACCTGGGTGGTGAGCGGGGTCGGGGAACCCTTCCGCTCCACCGCGCAATCCGCGGTGTCTAGAGGGCATCTCCCCCAGGGAACAGGTGCGCCGAGCTTAACCCTTTTGGACCGGGTGCCGCCGATCGGTCGATGCGTGCGCGGCTGCGCTACAGGGCCCCCCGACCCCGCCCCAAAGTTTGATGGTGGATCCTGGGCCCCGCGGTGGTTGCCTGGGCCCAAGCGGCGGCGAAAGAGGAGGTCGGGATGGGGAAGGGGCGGGAAGAGCACGTCCGGTTCGGGTGCGGGGGGCTGGTCCTCGAGGGGGTCTTGCACCTGCCGACCGGGTCTGGGGGGCCGGTTCCCGGGGCAGTGGTGTGCCATCCCCATCCCCTGTACGGGGGCACCATGGGCAACCCCGTGGTGCGGGGCGTGAGTGAGGCGCTGGCGGCCCGGTCCTTTGCCGCACTCCGGTTCAACTTCCGCGGGGTCGGGGGCAGCGGGGGGGAGCATGGGGGCGGAGCGGGAGAGGTGGGCGACGTGGGGGCCGCCTTGGACCTGCTGGCCTCCCGCCCCGAAGTGGACCCGGCCCGGCTCGGGGTGGCGGGGTACTCCTTCGGGGCGGCGGTGGGGCTTCGGGCGGCGTGCGCCGATTCCCGGGTGCGGGCTCTCGCGCTCGTGGCGCCGCCCCTGGTGGCGTTTCCGATGGCCGAGGCGGCGGCCTGCCCCATCCCCAAGCTCGCGGTTTTCGGCACCCGGGACTGCTTCTGCCCGATGCCGCTCCTGGAGACCTGGTTCGCCGCCGCGGGCGAGCCCAAGCGGCGGGTCGAGATTCGGGGGGCGGACCACTTCTTCTTGGGCCGCGAGGGGGAAGCGGGCGAGGCCGTCGCCGCGTTTCTCTGGGCCTGCCTCGCCCCGGCCGCGGCGGCGGGCACCTGAGGCCGGCGCCTTGCTGGATCGGCCGTGGGTTTCTCGCCTCGCTAGTTCTGGACGGGAACGGCGCGGTGGGTGCAAAATGGCACACGCCAACCTCCGGGAAGGCGACAACGGCCCGCCGGGTTCCCTCAGAAAGCCGCCGTGCGAAGCTTGGGTCTGGAAGTGCTTTGGCCGATGGGTAAGGCGGGGATTTCGCCGAGTGCAGGAGAGCGCGCTTTCCGGGGAAGTCGGCCGGGCAGCCAGCAGATGGAGCAGCGATGACGAGGAAGAAGCGCCTGGGGGAGATCCTGATCGACCATGGGCTCTTGAGCGAGACCCAGTTGGCCGCGGCCCTCAACAGCCAGCGCACCTGGGGAGGAAAGCTGGGTTCCACTGTGGTTCGGATGGGGTTCGTGTCGGAGGAGCAGATCCTCAAGGCCCTGTCCACCCAACTGCGGCTGCCCGCGGTGGACTTCCGTAAGGTCTCGGTCTCGCCGCGTACCCGCGACGCCATTTCCCTGCGGGTCGCCGAGAAGTACAACGTGGTCCCCGTGGCCATGAAGGAAGAGCTGGGGAAGAAGATCGTGATCCTGGCCATGTCGGACCCCACGAACCTCGACGCGATCAGCGAGATCCAGTTCCAGACCGGGGTGAGCGTGCGGCCGGTGGTGGCCACCGAGTCGGCCATCAACAGGGCCATCGACCAGTATTACCGCAATCGCTCGGCCCCCGGGGGCCAGGCAGCCGCTCCGGCCGGCGAGCAGGGGTTTTCCTACGGGGTGGACCGCACGGTGGATCTGTCGAAGTGGGATGAGAGCCAGGAGATGGTGATCTTCCACCGCGACGAGGAAAAGCGGGTCTCGCCGCTGGAAGGGGCAGACGCCCTCACCCTCGTGAGGGCCCTGGTTCGGGTGCTCGAAGCCAAGGGGGTGATCCGCCGGGAGGACCTGGAAGCCGCCCTGCGCTCCCGGCCATGACCCCCTGGGGCCGGCCGGCCGAGACTCCGGGCGAGGAGACGGGGTGGTGACGATCCCGTCCCCAGCTCCCCTCTTGCAGGTGGAGGCGCTGCGGGTGGGCTTTCCGGGCGCCGGGGGCGAAGTGGCCGCGGTGCGGGGGGTGAGTTTTTCCCTGGAACGGGGAGGCACCCTGGGCCTGGTGGGGGAGTCCGGGTGCGGGAAGAGCATGACGGCCCTCGCGATGGCGGGGCTCCTGCCGCACCCGGGCCGGGTGGCGGGCGGCCGGGTGCTCCTGGACGGCAGGGACCTCACGGCCCTGGGACACGGGGAGCTGCGGGAGGTCCGGGGACGCTGGGTGGGCATGGTCTTCCAGGATCCCATGACCAGTTTGAACCCCGTCTTCACCGTGGGGTATCAGCTCGCCGAGGCCCTCACGGCCCACCTCGATCTCCCCCGGGCCGAGGTGCGCCGCCGCTCGGTGGCGCTCTTGCGCGAGACGGGGGTGCCCGAGCCCGAGGCGCGCCTGGCGGCCTACCCCTTCCAGCTCTCCGGGGGGTTGCGGCAGCGGGTCATGATCGCCATGGCCGTGGCGTGCCGGCCCGGTCTCCTCATCGCCGACGAACCCACCACCGCCCTGGACGTGACCGTCCAGGCGCAGATCATGGCGCTGCTCGCGTCCCTGCGGCGGGAGCTCGGGATGGCGCTCCTGCTGATCACCCACGACCTGGGGCTCGTGGCCCAGCACGTGGATCGGGTCGCGGTGATGTATGCGGGCCACGTGGTGGAGGCGTGCCCGACCCGGGCGCTCTTCGAGACCCCGCTCCATCCCTACACCCGGGGGCTGCTGGCCTCGGTCCCCGGCGCAGGCGGAGTGCCCCGCGGCCAGCGGCTGCGGGCCATCCCCGGAAACGTCCCCCCTCCCTCCCGGGTGCCGGCGGGATGCCCCTTTCGCGACCGGTGCGAGCTCGCCATCGATGGGTGCGCGAAGGCCCTGCCCGAGCTCGCCGAGAAGGCTCCAGACCACCGCGCGCGCTGCATCCGGGCGCAGAGCCATGTTTGAGCTCGCGGGCGTTGCCCGCCACTACCGAGTCCAGAAGGGCCCCCTGGGCCGCCGGCGGTGGCTGCGTGCGGTGGACGGGGTCGATCTGGCGGTGGGGCAGGGGGAGACCCTGGCCCTGGTGGGGGAGTCGGGGTGCGGCAAGAGCACCCTGGCGCGGCTGCTCCTTCGGCTGGAGGAACCCACCCGGGGTGCGGTACGCTACCGGGGTCAGGACCTGTGGGCCCTGGACGGCGCGGGGGTGCGCCGGTTCCGGCGGGAGGTGCAGATGGTCTTCCAGGACCCCTACGCCTCCCTCGATCCCCGGATGCGGGTGCGCGACATCGTGGGCGAGGGGCTCGCCATCCACGGCATCGGCGCCCGGGCGGACCGCCGGGCGCGGGTGGAAGCCCTCCTGGCCCAGGTGGGCCTGTCCCCCGAGGCGGGCGCCGCCTACCCCCATGAGCTCAGCGGGGGCCAGCGCCAGCGCATCGGCATCGCCCGGGCCCTGGCGGTGGAGCCGCGGCTGCTCGTGGCCGACGAGCCGGTGTCGGCGCTGGACGTCTCGATCCAGGCCCAGATCCTGAACCTGCTCCGGGATCTCCAGGAGGCCCTGGGGCTTACGTACCTCTTCATCAGCCACGATCTGCGGGTGGTGGCCCACCTGGCGGACCGGGTGGCGGTGATGTACCTGGGCAGGCTTGCCGAGGTGGCCCCGGCGCCGGAGTTCTTCGCCGAGCCGCTCCACCCCTATTCCCAGACGCTCCTGGCGGCGGTGCCGCCGGTCCGCCCCGGGGGCGGGACGCCGCTCCGGGTAGTCGAGGCAGACGTGCCGAGCCCGCTGGAACCGCCGAGAGGATGTCCTTTCCACCCCCGGTGCCCTCGGGCGTTCGGGCCGTGCGCCCGGGAGGTCCCCGGGCTCCGGTGCTTGCGGGCCGGCCGGAGCGTGGCCTGCCATCTCTACTCCTGAGGGAGCGATGCGCACACTGATTCCCCCGCTCGACGGCTGGGAGCGAAAGATCTTCTTCCTCTGCGTCGTGGTGAGCGTGGCGGCGCACCTGGGGTTTGCGTGGATGGCGACGCCCCGGGCCGAGCGCCCCGCCGAGGCGGCCCGGCCCACGGCGCTCGCGGAGCGCTTCGCCCAGGCCGTGAACCGGGCCACGGATCTCGATGCCCGCCAGAAGGCCCGGCTCACGGCGGTGCTGGAGCGGGTGCCGGCGCGCAACTGGTCCCTCGGGGAGATGGGACACACCCTCCAGTGGGCGGCCACGGACCTGGGGTTTCCGGTGAAGGAGAGCGACGTGGTTCGGGCCCTGGACGCCCAGAGGTCGCGGGAGGGCCGCTGGGACGTGCGGGTTTGGCTGGAGTGGGGGCAGGGGCGCGACGCGGCGGACCTCCTGGCCCTGGCCTTCCTCGCCGGGGAGGGCACGCTCCGGAGCGATTTCGGCTCCCACCGCCTCTGGGTCCACCTGTCCGCGCCGGACGGTGCCGGGCGGGTGGCCTTCGAGACCATGGATTGCCGGCTCTACCGGGCGGGCACCCTGGCCGCCACGGACCTGCTGCACCGGGCGACCTGGGTGCAGCCCTGATGCGCAGGAGAGCGCCGCCGTGCCCTCCCCGCCCGGAGCCCGCTCAGAAGTCGGCAGGTTCTCCGTGACGCCCGCCGCCCGGCTTCGGCACCTGCTCGCCCGGCCCGGCCTCCTCCAGGCCCCGGGCTGCTTCGACGCTCTCTCGGCCCGCCTGGTGGAGCGGGGGGGCTTTCGGGCCGCCTACCTCACGGGGTTCGGGGTGGCGGCAAGCGCCTTCGGGGTGCCCGACCTGGGTCTGGTCTCCTTCGGGGAAATGGTGGGCCGGGCCGCCGCCGTGGCTTCCGCGACCTCCCTGCCCCTCATCGCCGATGCCGACACCGGCTTCGGCAACGCCCTCAACGCCTACCGCACCGTGCGGGAGTACGCGCGGGCAGGGCTCGCCGCGGTCCAGCTCGAGGACCAGGTGGCGCCCAAGCGCTGCGGCCACACCGAGGGCAAGGAGGTCGTGCCCCTGGGGGAGATGGTGGAGAAGCTGCGGGCCGCCTGCGACGCCCGGGCCGAGGCCGACATCGTGATCGTGGCCCGCACCGACGCCCGGGCGGTGCTGGGCTTCGAGGCGGCCCTGGAGCGGTGCCGGGCCTTTGCCGACGCCGGGGCCGACGTGGTCTTCTGCGAAGCGCCCCAGACGGAGGAGGAACTGGCCCGGGTGCCCCGGGAGGTGCCCGCCCCGTGCCTCGTGAACCTGGTGGAGGGGGGGCGCACGCCGCTCCTGCCGGCCCAGCGTCTGGAGGCCCTGGGCTACCGCCTCGCCATCTACCCCGTCACGCTCCTGTACGCGGCCGTGGCTGGGATGGGAGCCCGCCTCGGGGGCGGCACCCTCCAGCCCTGGGAGGGCCCCTCGAGCTTCGAGGACTTGAAGGGCCTCGTGGGTTTTCCCGAGTGGGGAGCGCGGGCGGCTTCCTACCGCGGCTAAGATCCGTTGGGGGGCGGCGGCGGGGCGCGGTTGGGGTCGGCGTTGCGGCGCTCGCGCGCCGCCGCCACCTGTGTCACCGCTTCTTCCACCTCGGGGCTCAGCTCCTCGCCGAACTGGCAGGGAAGCCGCGCGGTGATGCCCCAGAGCTCCCAGGGGGGAAAGGGAGCCACCGTGCCCAGGG
>JBFLZB010000156.1 GCA_040756475.1 Thermodesulfobacteriota bacterium | reverse complement strand
GGGAATCGTCCCACCCTGCGGCGATCTCTCCCTCTCCCCCCTGGGGGGGAGAGGGCTGGGGTGAGGGGGCGAGCTGGCGCGGCGGCCCGGGAACCACCCCTCACCCTGACCCTCTCCCCTTGAGGGGAGAGGGATCACAACGGCCGCGATCGGAATCGAGACCGATTTCGATTTCGATACCGATAGCGATTTCGATTTCGATCGAGGGGGGGAACAGGGAGGACCCATGAATCCCCAAGCCCGGCGCCGCACCCACCGCCTCTTTCGCCAGGCCCTGCGGGCCCACGGAGAGTCTGCGTCTCGGAGCCTCGCGTGGCTCCAGGAGTGCATGCATCCCTACTTTTTCATCACCATGGCCGACGACCCGGCCGCCGTGGTCAACCTGGCCTCGGGGCTGGCGTCCCTGGCGGAAGACAGGCGGATCACCCTGGTGGACCGGGAGAAGAAGCTCGTCTGGGCGTGCCTGAACCGCCCCGGTTCGGTCTACGAGGCGCTCCTGGCCCTTCCCAGCCGGCCCCTCTCCTACGCCGAGATCACCCACTCCTACCGGCCGATTCCCGAGCTGTGCTGCGAGGTGGAGATCCAGCGCTTCGAGTTCGACCGCAAGCCCCACGCGCTCATCGCCCAGGCGGGGCCGGCCCCGGCCCCCGCGTCCACCCGCCGGGCCGTGGCCCGGGCGCTCCGCGCCCTCTACCCCACCTTCGACTTCGGGGAGCTCGACAAGTGCCTGGGCCTCCTGTGGCGCAACGACGAGGCCTACGTGCGGATCTCTCCCCCCGAGCGGGTGGCCCGGGTGCTGTGGCTCTACCAGCAGGGCCGCCGCCACGACGGCCTCTTCCTCGACGTGGAGAACACCCAGGACGTGCTCCACCACCGGGAGTCGCGGCTGCTCTTTGCCGTGGGCAACCCCGACGAGCGCGGGTTCCTGGCCCAGGTGCTCGAGGTCTTCCACCGCCTCGGCCTCGCGGTGCGCCGGTCCTACTGCCTGCTCGTCTCCACCGGCGTCCACCCCTACTTCCTCGGCACCTTCTACGTCACGACCCGGGACGGCGGCCTCCTGGAGAAGCACTCGGAGCTCTTTCGCACCCTCCAGGCCGAGCTCTACAACACCCAGATCCTTTCCACCGCGGGCCACACCTATACTGGATTCGTGGCGGACCGGGTGATGACGGGAGAAGAAGCCTCCCTCACCAACGCCCTCGTCGCCTTCTGCCACACGAGCCTCGCCCACGCCCAGCCCGACCGCTTCGACCTGGGGGAGGTCCGGCGGGCCTTCCACGCGAGCCCCGACGTGTGCCTGGCCCTGGCCCGGCTCTTCCGGGCCCGGTTCGACCCCGACGTGGCCGACCGGGACGCAGCCTGCGCCGAGGCCCTGGCCGCCGCCGAGGCCCTGGTCTCGGGCTACAACACCGGCCACCGCCACCTGGACGAGGTGCGCCGCACGATCTTCCGCACGGCGCTGCTGCTCGCCACCCGCACCCTCAAGACGAACTTCTTCGTCCCCGAGAAGCACGCCCTGGCCTTCCGCCTCGACCCCGCCTATCTCAAGGACCTGGGAGAGGAGCTCACGGCCGATCTTCCGGCGGGCGACCCCTTCCGGGTCACCTTCTTCTACGGCCGCCACGGGGCCGGCTACCACGTGGGCTTCTCCGACATCGCCCGGGGCGGGTGGCGCACGGTGCTGTGCCGCTCTGCCGACGACTTCCTCACCGCCACCAACACCCTCTTTCGCGAGGTGTACGTGCTGGCCCACACCCAGCACCTCAAGAACAAGGACATCTACGAGGGCGGCTCCAAGATGGTGGTGGCCCTCGACGTCTCGGACCTGGCCGCCCCGGCGGAGGCGGAGCTCCGGACCCAGCGGCTCTACAAGCTCCAGTACGGGTTCCTCAACGCCTTCCTGGACCTCTTCGTGACGCACAACGGCCGCGCCCGCCACCCCCGGGTCGTGGACTACTACGGGGAGGACGAGCCCATCGAGCTCGGCCCCGACGAGAACATGCACGACGCCATGATCGAGCTCATCGCCCGCCAGGCCGCCGGACGCGGGTACCTGCTGGGAAAGGGGATCATGTCCAGCAAGCGGGTGGGCATCAACCACAAGGAGTACGGGGTCACCTCGCTGGGGGTCGTCACCATGGCGGAGACCGTCCTGCGGGAGCTGGGGATCGAGCCCCGGACCGACCCCTTCGACGTCACCCTCACCGGCGGCACCAACGGCGACGTGGCGGGAAACGCCATGCGGCTGCTGCTGACCCGGTGTCCCCGGGCGCGCCTCAAGGTCATCGTGGCGGGCTCGGGGGCGCTCTTCGATCCAGAGGGGGCCGACCGGGAGGAGCTCTCGCGCCTGATCCTCCAGGCCGACCTCGACGCCTTCGACCCCGGGCGCCTCCACCCGGGCGGGTTCCTCCTCCTGCGCCGGGGCCGGCGCCAGGAAGGCTTGAAGGAGCTCTACCGCAAGCTCCGGCGCACCCCTTCGGGGGTCGAGGAGCAGTGGGTCACCGCCGACGACTTCCACCGGGAGTTCGACGGCCTCATCACCTCCGTACCGGCAGACCTCTTCGTCCCCGGCGGCGGCCGGCCGGAGACGGTGGACGCCAACAACGTGGGCCGCTTCTTCCGGGAGGACGGCACGGCGCTGGTGGGTGCGGTGGTAGAGGGGGCCAACTCGTTCGTCACCCCCGCCGCCCGGGCGGAACTCCAGCGCCGCGGGGTGGTGGTGCTGCGCGACGCCTCGGCCAACAAGTGCGGCGTCATCTCCTCCTCCTACGAGATCCTGGCCAACCTGCTCCTGAGCGACGCCGAGTTCCTGGCCCGGAAGGCCGCATACGTGGCCGACGTGCTGGCCATCCTCGAGATGCGGGCGGAGGAGGAGGCCCGCCTCATCTTCCGGCGCCACCGGGAGGCCGGAGGCACGCGCCTCTACACCGAGATCTCCGACGCCCTGAGCGCCGAGATCAACGCCCACTACGAGCGCCTCTTCGCCTTCTTCCTTGCCCACCCCGGGCTGGCCGCCGACCCCCTGATGCGCCGGGTGCTCCTGGCCCACCTGCCCGCCCTGGTGGGCCGCGACCCGGCGCTGCGCCGCCGCGTGGGCCGGCTGCCCCTCAAGATCCGCTGCGCCATCCTCGCCGTAGAGCTCGCCACCGCCATCGTCTACCGGGGCGGCTGGGAGCCGGACCTGGCTACCAGCGTGCGGGAGTATGCGAAACGGCAGTTCGGGGGGTAGGCGAAGCGAACCTTCTCGCCCTGCCCGCTGAATTCGCGGAAGCGCCCGGGAAGCGCGCCCATGTCCCGCAGCCCGCTCGCCCGGATGCGGGTGGGCAATGGCACCAGGATTTCGACGACCTCGCTGACAGCCCTGCGCCGCCGATGCCGTGGTGGCGACCGCTGCCCGCTCGAACTCGAGCAGTCGCGAGTGGCGAAAGATTTGCATGCACAATGAACCGCTGCACATGCAAAGGCGAAGACGCAGGCTCCCCGGAAGAGACTGGCACCGACGGTTTTCCCTTGATGGAAGCCGGTCTAGGGAGCTCCTCCTGACGTCTCGCGTTCCACGGCGGCAGACGGGAAAAGCTCCTCCAGGTACGATCCTGCGTCAGAGTGGGATCCTGTCGTGTCTCTTTCTGGGAAGCTCCCCCGCGAGCGCAGCGCTGACAACCGCTTCGAACGCACGGGACGGCAGCCCAACGGTTCTGGACCACCGCAGGAACGGCTGTAAGAAGGCCACGAGAAAGGAGACAGAGATGCTCACCATCGCCGCGCCGCAAAACTGCTCCGGGTGCAGGCTCTGCGCCCTGGCCTGCTCGTTCGAGAACACCCGCGCGTTCAGCCTCGCGGCTGCCAGCATTCGCATCGAGAGGGTCAAGAACGAGAACGCCTTTCAGCCTCGCGTTCTCGACGAGTGCACCGGGTGCGGGCTGTGCGTGCCCTTCTGCGAGTATGGCGTGCTGGCGGAAGCCTGAGCGAACGAGGAGAGCGATCATGGCACAGGGCGGATATCTGGGAAAGATGCTCCACGTGGACGTGGGATCGGGCGCTGCAAGGTCCGAAGCGCTGCCGCGCGACTGGCTGCGGGACTACCTCGGGGGCGGGTGTGCCAACGCGAGGTTGGCGCTGGACCTCATCCCCCGGGGCACCCCCCCGCTCTCTCCAGCCAACAGCCTCATCTTCGGGAGCGGCCCGTTCGTGGGAACCCTGATCCCCGGAGCGGGCAAATCCAACGTCACCTATCGGTCCCCGCTTACCGGCTTGCTGGGCTCCAGCGGCGGCGGCCATCTCGGCATGCTGCGGATGGCCGGCTTCGACCACCTCGCCGTTACGGGTTGCTCCCAGGGGCCCGTGTACCTGCGCATCGAGGACGACGACGTACAGCTGCGCGACGCCTCCGGCCTGTGGGGGATGGACACCTACGACACCGCGGAGGCACTGTGGGATCGAGAGGGCGGTGACTGCATGGTCATGGCCATCGGGCCCGCCGGCGAAAACCTCCTCGCCGCGGCGGGGATCGTCGTGGACAAGTGCACGGCGTACGCGCGGGGGGGCTCGGGTGCGGTGATGGGCTCGAAGAAGCTCAAAGCCATCGTCGTGCGCGGCACAGGGAGCATCCCGGTGGCGGACGCGACCCGGTTCTCCTCGGTCCTGCGCACGGCCTACGAGCAGTTTCGGGCGCAGCCGGGCCTGGCCGATTGGCGCAGGATGGGCACCCTCATCAGCCTGGAAGGCATGACCAAGTTGGGCCTCATCCCGGGCCGGAACTACCAGGGAACCGCTCCTGATTCCACGCAGGCGGGCTTTTCGGTCGAGGCCTTCTTGCAGGATTTCAAGCAGGGGGACGTGGCCTGCATGAGCTGCCCCGTGGGCTGCAAGCACCACATCAAGCCCCGGGTCGGAAGGCACTCCGGAGACTCCATGGCCATCGGCTGCGTCAACTCGGTCGTACAGAGCCTGGGCAGCTACTGCGACATCCGCGGCTGGGAAGACATTCTCTCCCTGGGCCGCACCTGCAACCGGATGGGAATCGACTGGTACGAGTTCGCCGACATGTTCGCCCTGGTGGCAGAGCTTCAGGAAAAGGGGCTCGTCAGCTCCCAGCAGACGGACGGCATCGACTTTCGGTGGGGTTCGGCGGAGGCTGCCGCCCGAATGCTCGACAAGATGGTGCGGCGAGACGGTTTCGGGGAAGCCTTTGCGCAGGGCATCCGAGGCGTGCTCCAGGTTCTCGGGCCGCAATTCGCCCCGCACGCGGTCGAGGTCAAGGGGATGGGGGTCATGCTCGATCCGCGGGCGGTCCTCTCCTGCGACGCCTTCAGCCAGATGGTGAACCCGCGGGGCGGCCACGGGAGCATGGTCAGTTTCACCATGATGGGGGGAGCGCCCGACAAGATGCGCGGCCGCACCCAGAAGTACGCCGAGCGAATCGGGGCGCCCCCGGACGCGGTCGGGCGCGTCACCCAGGGGCCCGCAGGGTACAGCGTGGGCCGGCTCACCAAGTGGGTCGAGGACTTCAGCTTCGCCATGGACGCCCTGGGCGTCTGCACCTTCGCCATGTACCAGCGATTCGACATGCCCTTGTGGGCCGAGCTGTACCGCACCTTGACCGGCCTGGAGATCACGCCGGCGCAGATCCTTCAGGGTGGCGAACGGGGGCTCAACGCCAAGCGGGCCTTTAATGCCCGGGAAGGCGCCACCCGAGCCGACGATCGGCCCCCAGCCAAGTTCGTGCGGGAAGCCCTACAGGTCCAGGGTTCGGACCGCCCGCCTCTCGGGGAGGCCTTCTTCGAGGGTCTGGTGGCCGACTACTACGACGAGCGGGGCTGGTCCCCGCAGGGCGCCCTCTCTTCCGCGACGATGAAGGATCTGGGCTTGGCGCCGCCCGCCCTTCTCCACCGGCCCACACTGTAGGCAGCTGCCCGAGGCCCGGTCAACCCGAACCCGGGATCGCACAGAAGAGGGAGGCAGCGTAGACGGGAGCGCGCGCTACTCGTCCGGGGCGGGAGAGGCTTGGGCGGGGCGGGCAGCGTCGAACAGGCCGCGGGCGCCCTCCAGGTATTCCTCGGGCATGCGGTACACCGGGCCGGAACCGCCGGCGCGGGCGTAGAGCTCGCCTCCCAGCTCCCCGAGCGTGAAGCCCTGTTCGGCGCCGTCCTCGCCGACGACGCGCGCGGAGAGGAGGGGGGCGGCCAGGCCGTACTCGGCTGGGGCCCCCTCGGGCACGCCGTCGATCACCTCGGCGGCGGCGGCGCTCTCCAGCACCCGCAGGTAGTCCTGGAGGGCGGCAAACTCCTCGCCCTCCACGAGGGAGCCGCCCCGGGCCCAGACGCCCTCGGCCTTTTCGTAGGCTAGGGGTTCGGGGCGATCGGCCAGGGCGAGCTCGAGGCGCTCCACCTTCCAGGCCTTCACGAGCACGGGCTTGCGGCGGCGCAGGGACTCGGCCGGGACCTCCAGGGCGTCCAGCACGTCGCTGCCCACGGTGAACAGGGCGTCGCGGCCGTCCCGGGCCGCCCAGGCGGCGCCCTCCACCGAGGCGAGCCGCAGCAGCGCCTGGGTGCCGTCCTCGGCCACGAGGGTCACGGCCGTGCCCCCGGCCAGCGCCGCCTCGGCCCGGGCGGGCTCTTCATCCAGGAACCGGCTGATCCGGGCCCACCGGAGCTTGTCGGTGAGGCGGCTGACGGCGTCGGGGTCGGCCTGCGCGCCGGAAGCCTCCGCCAGGCCGGCCTCCAGGGTCCAGGTCTCGCCGGAGCGGGCCAGGCGCACGGTCTCCCCCTCCGGACGGCGAAGCTCCAGGGCGGACAGGCCCGTCCAGGGGAAGTCGGCGAGCACGTCCTTGCTGCGAAGCTCCGAGGGCTCTTCCAGGAAAGGGCCCACCGCCGAGGCCGAGACCAGGCGCACGGGCCCCTGCCCGGCCCGCACGTAGCGGGCGTCGCCCGCCGGATTGAGGCCCCCCACGGCCAGGGACACGACCGCGTCGGGACCCGCCGCCCGCACGGCCACCTCGGGCTCGGCGAGCCCGAAGGGCGCTAGGTCCGCCCCGGCCTCGGCCACCTCGCGCTGGCCCTTGAGGGCCCCCAGGTCCGCAAGCAGCGTGCGCACCCGGCCCTCGTCGGCCCGGTCCTCCCAGGGTTCCGCCACGGACCAGGTGCCGTCCGCCCCCCGGACCACCCGCACGGATCCCCGGGCCCCCGACCCCTCAAGGGAGAGCTCGGTCATCGCGTCGGCGGAAACGCCCGGGAAGAGGAGCCCCTCTGCCTTCTCGGCCTCCTGCTTCGCCTCCCGGCGCGGCTCCTCCACGAAGTAGAAGTACCCGCCCAGGGCGGCGAGCACGGCGAGCATGATCCAGGTGGATTTGAATTTCATCGAGGCTGCTCGTTGCGGGTTGCAGGTTGGGGAGGAGCCGCATCGGACCGATCCGACGGATCCGACCGATCGGTCGGATCGGCACCGCTCTTACAAATTCCTCCGCCGCCACCAGATGCCCAAGCCGGCGAGCACGAGCACGAGCGGCGCCACCACCACGCTGCCGTAGAAGAGGGTGGCGCCCTGGGCCCGGGTGAGCACGAGGGGGGAGGGCCTGGTGTCTTTCGGGCGGATGGAGATCAGGTCTTCCTCCTTGGCCAGGTAGCTCACCAGGTTCTGGAAGAAGTCGCCGTTGCCCGAGAAGCCGAAGTTGGTGTTGTCGGCGAAGTCCGAGTCGCCCACCACCGCGAGCTGGGTGTCCGGCTGGCCGTCCTCGCCCCGGCGCTCCACCAGGGCGGCCACGGTGAGGGGCCCCTTGTGGTCCTGGGTGGGGTCGAAGGCGGCCTTGTCGCTTACGAGGTCGGTCTCGCCCCAGGACTGGGCGGTCGTGCGAGCCAGGGGGTGGAAGGTCACGCCCTCGGGGAGGGCGGACTCCCCCAGGCTCCGGGCCAGGGGCAGGAAGGTGGCGAGCTGGAAGCCCCGGGTGATCTCGTGGGGCGGGTACTCGGTGACGATGGGGGTGGTGTAGGAGCCCCCGAAGAGCCGGCTCATGGTGTCGATGATCAGGTCGCCCCGGGCGGTCACGCCCCAGCCCTCGAGCAGGGGCTCCAGGCCCGTGTCGGTCTGGGGGTCCAGGAGCACCAGGGCCTTTCCGCCGCCCTCCAGGAAGGCGGAGAGCGCCGCGAGCTCGGAGTCGAGCACCGGCTTGGCCGGGCCGGCTGCTACCAGCACCGCGCAGTCCTCCGGCACCTCGGGATCGCGCAGGAGGAGGACCTCCCGGGCGGCAAACCCCTGGTCCTCCAGGGCCCGGCGGGCCGCCGCGTAGCCCGTGCGCTGGGTATCCTCGATGCTGCGCTCCCCGTGGCCGGAGAGGAAGCACACGGTCTTCCTCCCCTCGCGGCTCACCCGCACCAGGGCGTTGGTGAGGGCCTCCTCGGAGGTCTCGGTGATGCGGTAGCTCTGGTCGCCGCTCTCGAACACGGTGGTGCCGTACTCGCGGATGCCGTGCTGGCGCGCCAAGGCGGGGTTGCGGTCGGGGTCGGTGAAGGTCGCCTGGAGGCGGGTGGTGTGCCCGGCGTAGTCGTCCAGGAGCCGCCGCATCCGCTCCCGCCCCTCGGAGGCCTCGGCGAAGAAGGCGGTGACCTGCACGTCGCGCTGGAGCCCCCGGAGCACCTTCACCGTCTGCTCCGAGAGGGTAAAGCGCTTGTCCTCCGTGAGGTCCCACCGGACATTGTGCCGCACGGCCAGGAGGTTGAGCAGCACCAGGATCCCCGCGAAGGCGAGCGTGATGGCCACGGCGTTGGCCCCGTACCGGGCCGCCCGGCTCCCCGGAACCCGGGCTACCAGCCGCCGCTCGGCGATGAAGAAGAAGAACAGCGCCGCCCCGCCGGCCACGGCCAGCACCGCGAGCACGCCCTTCTGGGTCGGATAGTAGGCGGCCACGAAGACCGCGGCCAGCACCAGGAGCGCCCCGGCGATGCCCGCCATCTTGCTCGTGTTCCGCGCGGTGACGCGGGGGTGGTCCAAGGGGGTCATGCGCTCACCTCCAGCGGGCCGAGTCGAGCACGCGGTGGGTCAGGAACAGGCCGAAGGCCGAAACCGAGACGTAGTAGGCGACGTGCTGGAGCTCCACCACCCCCCGGAGGAAGGGGTCGAGGTGCGTGATGATCGAGATGTGCTCGAAGAGCGGCCCCAGCTCGCCCCCGGTCTGGGACGCCCACCCCAGGAGCCAGAAGACGAGCAGGATGCCGAAGGTGAGCACCGCGGCCACCACCTGGTTCTCCGTGAGGCTCGACGCAAACAGGCCGAAAGAGACGAAGGCGCCCGTGAGGAGCACCATCCCGAGGTAGCTCGTGAGGATGGGCCCCCAGTCCAGCGATCCGTAGGTCCAGACCATGAGCGGCATGTAGGCCGTAAGGAAGAGGACCGCCGAGAGCAGCAGGAGCGCGGCCGCGTACTTGCCCGCCACGATCTCCCCCAGGCGCACGGGCGAGGTGAAGAGGAGCTGGGCGGTGCGGCCCTTCTTCTCTTCCGCCAGGAGCCGCATGGTGACGATGGGCACGAGCAGCAGCAGCGTCACCGCCATGTTGTGGAAGGTGGGCTCGAAGACCAGGCGGTTGACGTTGAGCTGCCCCAACTGGTCCATCTGGCCCATCTGCTGGAACTGGAGCAGCTGGAAGCTCTGGAGGGTATACCAGGCCATGACGTTGTAGAAGAGGAGCCCCGTCACGGCAAGGAATACCGTGGCAACCACCCAGGCCACGGGGGAGACGAGGTAGGTGCGCAGCTCCTTCGCAGCGATGATCAGCGCCCGGCTCATGCCGTGCCCTCCTTCTCCTCGGTGGTGAGGCGCAGGAACACCTCCTCCAGGCTTACGGCCACCCCGGCGAGCTCCAGGAGGCCCGCGCCGCTCTCCACGGCGGCCCGGGCCACCTCTTCGCGAAGGTCCCGGTCCTGGCGGGCCTCCACCCGGTAGGCCCCGTCGGATTCCTGGTGCACCGCCAGCACCCCCGGCAGCGCGAGCAGGGTGTCGGCGAGCTCCGGCCCCGGCCGACGCACCTTGAGCAGGATGCGCCGGCTCGTGCCCACCTGCAGGGAGAGGTTCTCGTAGGTGTCCACCGCCACGATGGACCCCTCGTTGATGATGATGATGCGCTGGCAGGTGGCCGTGACCTCGGGGAGGATGTGGGTGGAGAGCACCACCGTGTGCTCCCGGGCCAGATCCTGGATGAGGCCCCGGATCTCGATGATCTGGGCGGGGTCGAGGCCCACGGTGGGCTCGTCGAGGATGAGGACCGGGGGGTTGTGGATGAGGGCCTGGGCCAGCCCCACCCGCTGGCGGTACCCCTTGGAGAGGTTGCCGATGAGGCGCCCGGCCACGTCACCCAGCCCGCACTTTTCCATGACCCGGGCCCGGGCGGCCTTGACCTCGCCCCGTGCGAGCCCCTTGAGGCGTCCGGCGTAGGCCAGGTACTCCTCCACCGTGAGCTCCGGGTAGACCGGCGGCTCCTCGGGCAGGTAGCCGACGCTGCGCTTCACCGCGAGGGGAGCGTCGAAGATGTCGTGGCCGGCGACGCGCGCGGTGCCCGACGAGGGGGGCAGGAAACAGGTGAGGATCTTCATGGCGGTGGTCTTCCCCGCCCCGTTGGGGCCCAGCAGCCCCACGATCTCGCCTTGCTCCACCCGGAACGAGACCTCCCGCAGGGCCTGCACCTCGCCGTAGTACTTGGTCAGGTTCTCCGCCTGGATCATGGATCCCTCCTGTGACGCCCGGCCCCAGGCGCGAACCTCGCCAGCGACCGGGGAACGGCCCCATACCTTCGCACCACAAGATGAAACGGAGATTAAGGAGGAATTAGATTGCTCTCACGGCAGGCCAAAAGGGCGCCGCGGCGCCGGCGCTTCTCTCACGGACCACGGACGGCAGGCCACGGACAAGGAACCACGGACAAAGGACCACGGACCACGGACCA
>JBFLZB010000155.1 GCA_040756475.1 Thermodesulfobacteriota bacterium | reverse complement strand
CCCGCGCCCCCCCCCGGCGGGGCGCGCCCCCGCCGTACTCCCTCTTCCCTGCCCTCACCCCCGTGGAGCGGGCTGGGCGGGCCGCACGTAGCCCCACTCCACGAGCCGCTTGTAACAGTACTCGGCCATGGGGCCCTTCTGCACCTGCTCGAGCACCGCCGCGTAGGCCCGGGCGGCTTCGTCGCGGCGGTTCTGGGCTTCGAAGTTCCGGCCGCGGTAGAAGGTGATCTGGGGCTGGCCGGGGACGATTTGCTCGGCCGCTTCCAGGTGCCCCAGGCTCTCGGGGTGCTTCTGGAGCTCGAAGGCGAGCGCCCCGGCCGCGTACCGGGCCTGGTAGAGGCCGGGGTAGAGGGCCACGGCCCGCTCCGCCGAGGCGTAGGCTTCGGGGGTCTTCTTCGCAACGGCCTCCGCAATGGCCTTGTGCACCCAGACGAGGGCCTGGTCCGGAGCCATCTGGGAGGCCTCGCCCAACAGGCGCACCGCCTCGTCGTTCTTCTGGGCCGCCAGGGCCTTCCGGCCCTCGTCCATCTTGGCGTAGGCCGGCGCCGTGGCCCGCAGCTTCGCCGTGGCCCGGCGGAAGGGCTCCTCCCGCAGGGCCTCGCGGGTGCGCAGGTTGGCAGGCGCCCCGTCCGCCATCCGCCGGGCGCTCTCCAGGCGCTCGGAGGAGAGGGGATGGCTCAGGAAGAGCGTTTCCACCGCAGAGGGCTCCCGATCGTGGGCCGCAAGCAGGATCTCCATGGTCTGGGCCATCCCCTCGGGGTTGTACCCCGCTCGGGTCATGTAGTCGAAGCCCAGGTTGTCGGATTCGCGCTCCTGGTCGCGGCTGTACTTGCTCAGCACCAGGTTCGTGGCCAGGAGCCCCCCCTGGGCAAGCAGCTCGCCCCCCTGCACGTTGGCGGTCTGGAGCACCGCCACCCCCGCCGTGGTGACGAGCCCCGCGAGGACCTGCCGCGTGTAGCCCGCAGCCGCGTGGCGTGCGGTCACGTGCCCCACCTCGTGGCCCAGCACCGCGGCGAGCTGGGCCTCGTTGGTCATCTTGGTGAGCAGGCCCCGGGTGATGGAGATCTTTCCGCCGGGCAGGGCATAGGCGTTGACCTCCGAGCCGTTGACCACGTTGAACTCGTACTCCAGATTGGGCCGGTGGCTGAGGCGCCCGAGCTCTTCACCCACCGCCTGGACGTAGGCCTGGAGCGCCGGCTCCTGGAAGAGGCCTTCCGACATCTGGGTGTAGAGGGGGTAGGCCTCTTCCCCCATGCGCAGCTCCTGGGACTCGCTCAGGAGCGAGAACTGCTGGCGGCCGGTGACCGGGTTGACGGCACAGGCCGAGAGGAGGATCATCGCCGCCCCCAGAAACTGCAACGTCCACCGAGGCACCTTCCAGCGACACGTCGGATACACCATCTCGTTGCCTCCTCCCAAGACGCGAGGGGACGCCGGGTCGCCGTGGGGCGCCGGCAGCCCGGCCGGGCCCCCCCGATCCTACCCCCGCCCACGAGACCCGACAAGCCGCACCAAGAGGAACACTCATGACGAAGCCGTCCGCGCACCCCCTTCCCCCGAGCCTCTACTTCCGCAAGAAATACCAAGGCCTCATCGGCGTCCGCTCCAAGATGCCCATTCGGGACACCTCGGTGCTCTCGCGCCTCTACACGCCGGGGGTGGGCGCTTGTTGCCTGGCCATCGCCGACGACGAGGACGCCTCCCTGGAGCTCACCTGCCGGGGAGACAACGTGGCCCTGGTAACCGACGGCTCGGCCCTCTACGGCCTGGGGGAGGTGCCCGCCCTGGCGGCGCTGCCCATGCTGGAAGCGCGGGCGGTCCTCTTCAAGACGTTCGCCAACATCGACGCCTTTCCCCTGGCCCTCACCACCAAGGATGCCGACGAAATCACCGAGCTCGTGCGCCTGCTCACTCCCACGTTTGGGGGCGTGGTGCTCGACGACATCGGGGCGCCCAAGTGCTTTTCGGTGGAATACCGCCTGCGCCGGGCCCTGCCGGTGCCGGTGCTCGACGCCGACCAGCATGCCACGGGCATCGTGGTGGCCGCGGCGCTTCTCAACGCCCTCCAGGTCGTGAGCAAGACCCTGGAAGAGGTGAAGATCGTCATCGTGGGGGCGGCCGCCTCGGGGACGGGCACGGCCCGGCGGCTCCTGCGCCTGGGGGCGCGCAACGTCGTCCTCACCGACACCAAGGGGGCCATCCACCCCCAGCGCATGGAGAACATGAACTGGGCCAAGACCCTGCTCGCACGCCGCACCAACCCGGCGCGCCTGCGCGGCCCGCTGGAGGAGGTCATCCAGGGCGCCGACGTGGTGATCGGCCTGGCGGCCCCGGGCCTCATCACCGCCGACATGGTGCGCTCCATGGCCCCGGCCCCGGTGGTGTTCGCCCTGGCGCTCCCCGAGCCCGAGATCGGACCCGAGGAGGCCCTGGCGGGGGGCGCGGCGGTGTACGCCTCGGGCACCAGCGTGTTCCCGGTCCAGATCCGGTCCTCCACCGTGAGCCCCGGGTTCATGCGAGGGTGCCTCGACGCCCGGGCGCGCGACATCAACAACGCCATGTTCAACGCCGCGGTGCGCGCCATTGCCGGCCTCGTGCCCGAGAAGAAGCTCTCGGCCCACCGCATCCTCCCGGACCCCCTGGACCTCTCCGTCGGTCCGGCGGTGGCGGAGGCCGTGGCCCGCGCCGCCGTGGAGACCGGCCTGGCGGGCCGCGCCCCGGCCCCGGGGGAGATTGCCGAGCGCCTGCGCCGCTACCTCTATGAAGGGGAAGGTGCCTGGTACGAGGCCTCGGCCCGGGAGCGGGTTCCCCGCGGCTCCGACGTGGACGCCGAGTCCCTGGACCTGCACCGCAAGTACCACGGCTGCGTCGAGGTGGGGGTGAAGATCCCCATGCGCGACGAGCACATCTTCGTGGACCTCTACTCGCCCAAGGCCGCCGTGGAGCCCGCCCAGGAGATCATGCGCGACCCCTGCGCGGCCTACGAGTACACGGCCAAGCGAAACCTGGTGGCCGTGGTCTCCGACGGCTCGGCGGTGCTGGGCTTCGGAAACATCGGGCCCTGGGGGGCGCTTCCCGTAATGGAGGGCAAGGCCATCCTCTTCAAGACCTTCGGGGGAGTCGAGGCCTATCCCCTGTGCCTCGCCACCCAGGAGGTGGACGAGCTGGTGCGGGCGGTCGCACAGCTCTCCCCCGCCTTCGGCGGGATCAACCTGGAGGACATCTCCGCCCCCCGGTGCTTCGAGGTGGAGAGCCGCCTCCAGGAGGCCCTCGACATCCCCGTCTTCCACGACGACCAGCACGGGACCGCGGTCGTGGTGCTCGCGGGGCTCCTCAACGCCCTCAAGCTGCGGGGAACCGCCCTGGGGGACGTGCGCATCGTGGTCAACGGCGCCGGGGCGGCGGCGCTGGCGGTGACCCGGCTCCTCCTGGATGCCGGGGCGCGGGACGCGGTGGTGTGCGACCGCTCCGGGGCCCTGTACCAGGGCCGCAGGTCAGGGATGAACCCCTACAAGGACGAGATCGCCGCCCGCTCCAACCCGGACCGCCGCAAGGGTGACCTGGCCTCGGTGCTCCAGGGTGCCGACGTCTTCGTGGGGCTCTCGGTGGCGGGGGCGCTCACCCCGGGCATGATCCGAACCATGGCCCAGGACCCCCTGGTCTTCGCCCTGGCCAACCCGGTGCCCGAGATCCTCCCCGCCGAGGCCCGCGAGGCGGGCGCGTGGCTCGTGGCCACGGGGCGCAGCGACTTTCCCAACCAGGTGAACAACTGCCTCGCCTTTCCGGGCATCTTCCGGGGGGCGCTCGACGTGCGGGCCCGCCGCATCGACGAGGGGATGAAGATCGCCGCCGCCCGGGCCATCGCCGAGGCCGTGGCGCCGGACCGGCTCGGGCCCGAGCGGATCATCCCCGACGCCATGGACTTTTCCGTTCCCCCCAAGGTGGCGGAAGCCGTGGCCCGGGCCGCCCAGGAGTCGGGGGTGGCCCGCCTGAAGGTCAAGCCCGAGGAGGTGGGACGGCGCCTCACCGAGTACATCTACGAGGAGCGCCTGGTGGGGGAGTGGACGGGAGACGAAGAGGCCCCGGGCACCCTGCCCTCGAAGGGGTGACCGGACGCGGACGGGGGCATCACTCCAGCCGGAAGAGGTCCTCCGGAAAGCCGGGGTTCACGTCCAGGTCCTGAAAGACCACCTCCCGTACCCAGCCCCGCTCGGGGAGCTCTTCCCGCACCCCCACCGGGAGCCACAGGGCGCGGTCGATGCGAAACTCGTAGCGGGCCGGCACCCCGCGGAGGAAGTGGGCCTCGGCCTCCACGGCGGCCACCAGGTGGTCCCGGTATTCCCGGAGCACGGGGGGCGAGCGGGCCTCTGCCGTCAGGCTCCGGGCGATGTTGCGGACCAGGAGGCCCAGGTCGGTCTGGTCCACCCCCTGGCCGGGGGCGACGGCGAGCCTGGGGCTCCCCGGGTCCAGCGTCAACCGGAGGAACCGCAGGAAGCCCCCGGGCTGCACCCGGGCCCTTGGCTCCCCTTGGGGCCCGTCGGGCCGATACGGATAGACGAGGACGAGGCCGGCGCGGGGGGAGATGAACTCCAGGCGCAGGCGGTCGGGCTTCTGGAACCAGTACCGGAGGGTGGTACGCTCCGGCGGCGCGACCCCCACCCACGCGGTGGAGACGAGAAGCGCCCGGTAGTCGCGCACCGCCTCCCAGGCCGCCTCGAGCCGCGCCACGACGAGCTGCGGGGTCGGGTCTCCCGCGCCGCCTCCGGGGCCGGCCTCCCCGATCCCCGCCCAGAGGAGAAGGGCCATGAGCGCGCCCACGCCCCAGGAGGCCACCCCCCGCTCCCGCGAGACTGCGCCGGCCCCGGCGCCCGCACCGGCACGAGCACCTCCCGGCGACCGCAGCGCCGAGTGGTTCGTGCCCCGCTTCGGGCCCGCGCGCTTTCGCCTCATGGTGGGCCTGCTCTTCCTCCCCTACACGGGGATGGTGATCGCCTACACGGTGCTCGGGGCTCTCCTGGCGCCCCGGGTCGCCTGGGACCGGGTGGCGGCCCTGGCCCTCGTCTACTTCCTCGGCCTGGGAATCGGCGCCCACGCGCTCGACGCCCTGGGGAGCAAGGGGGTGAAGCCCTGGGGGCGTGCCTTCTCCCGTGCGCGGCTGCGGGCCCTGGCGGCGGGTTCCCTGACGCTGGCCTACGCCATCGGCCTCTACTACATCGTGCGCCACGTGCCGTGGCTCGCGCCCGTGGCCGTGCTGGAGGGGTTCTTCGTCTTCGCCTACAACCTGGAGTGGTTCGGCGGCCGCTTCCACACCGACGGGTGGTTCGCCTTCTCCTGGGGCTTGCTCCCGGTGCTGGCCGGCGAGCTCATGCAGACCAACCAGGTGTCGGCCGCCGGGCTCCTCCTGGGGGCCGGCGCGGCCCTGCTGAGCCGGGTCGAGATTACCGCCTCCCGCCCCTACAAGGCCCTCAAACGCCGCCCGGACCCCCTCGCCCCGGAGGAGCGCGACGTGCTGGTCCGCTACGAGACGGTGTTGCGCAGCGTGAGCCTGGGAGTCCTCCTCCTCGCCCTGGGGCTCCTCCTGGGCCGCCTCTGGGCCGGGTGACCGCCCACTCCCCACGGGGCGCGATGGTCCCTCATCGGCCCCTTCCCGCAGGGCAGGGGGGCCTCCGGAGGCCCGTGACCAGGGCGGCCGCCCCCCACGTGAGGCGCCGCACGCGCACATCTTCGAACCCGTGGCGCTCCAGGGCACCCACGGCGTCGGCGACCCAGGTGGTGTGCCGCAGGAGGCCGGGCAGGCCGTCCAGGGCTTCCCGCCACGCGGGGTACAGCCGGCCCCACGCGGCGCCCAGGAGGCGCAGGTAGGCCTCCCAGATCCGCGCCAGAACCCGCGAAGCCGGGTACGTGAAGTCGTGGAGCAGGATCGCGCCCCCCGGGCGCAGCATCCCCGCCGCGTTGGCCGCCAGGGCCTCCATGTCGGCGTACTTGGCCAGGTACGACGACGCGATGCAGTCCACGGGCGGCCGCACCGCCACCTCCTCGGCACGCCCCTGGACGAAACACACGTTGGAGATCCCGCGCCGGCGCTTCTCCTCCTGGGCGAGGGCCGCGTATTCCCGGCGCAGCTCCACCCCCACCACCAGGCTCCCGGGCAGGCGGCGCGCGAGCCCGAAGGTGAGGATGCCCGTGCCCGAGGCCTGATCCAAGACCCGAGCGGCGTGCGGCGGGACGGCCGACAAGATCCGGTGCTTCCACCAGAGGTCGAAGCCCAGGGTCCCGAAGGTCGCGGTGAGGCGGTAGCTCGTCCCGGTCCCCGAGAAGAACCGCTCCACGAGCTCCTGCTGGGGCGCTGTGTCCATCTGGGCTCCGTGTCGGGTGACGGGTGCCAACAGCCAACCCCCAACCCCAAGTCTAGCCGCCAGGAAGGCCAGGGCCAAGCCCGGCGGAGCAGGTAGCTGGTTCCGGCCGGGAACCGGGGCTTGCGCGGGCGCCCGTTTCCCGCGACGATGGCTCGCACCACGTGCTGCGCGGAGGAAGCACCATGATCCTGCCCCGATGGCCGTTCGTTCGCCGGGCCCTGGCGATGCTGGGCCTGCTCCTCGTGAGCGGCCCGGCCGGCGCCGCGGTGTACGACCCGGCGCTCACCTGGCGCACCCTCGAGACCCCCCACTTCCGCATCCACTACCACGACGGCCTGGAGGCCGAAGCCGCCGTGCTCGCCGAAATCGCCGAGGAAGTCCACGGGCCCATGACGGAGCTGCTGGGCTGGTCGCCCCGCCAGCCCACGGAGGTCACCCTGGTGGACCGCACCGACCGGGCCAACGGCTACACCACGGTGCTCCCCTACAACCAGGTCGTCCTCTTCCCCGTGCGGCCGGCGCTGCTCCAGAGCATCGGAGATTACCGCGGGTGGCTGCGCACCGTGTTCGTGCACGAGTACGCCCACGTGCTGGGGCTCGACCCCGTGAGGGGCTACTCGGCGCTCACCCGGAAGGTCTTCGGCCGGGTCGGCGTGCCGCTGACCCCCCTGGGGGCGTTCTTCTGGTTCTTCGCCGCCCCCCCCAACCTCTTCCTGCCCCGGTGGGTCCACGAGGGCCAGGCGACCAACCTGGAGACCGACCTCACCGGGCGGGGCCGGAAGGGGTCCACGTGGTACCGCATGATCTACCGGTCCGACGTGGCCGCCGGCACCGTGCCCCCCCTGGACCGGCTGGGGGGCGACTTCCCCGAGTGGCCCAGCTACGCCACCCCCTACATCTACGGGGCCCGCCTCCTCCAGGTCGTCCAGGAGCGGGGGGGCCCCGAGGCACTGGGGGCGCTCTTCCGGGGGCACTCCGGGCGCTTCCCCTACGCCATCGACGCCCCCCCCGCCCGGGCCACCGGCCTCACCTATCAGGGGCTCCACCGGCAGATGGCGGCCGACCTGGAGGCCGAGTTCCGGCCGGAGATCGAGGGCTTGCGGTCCCGGGGCCTCACCCCCTACCGGGTCCTCACCGACTCGGGCTACACGGCAGGCGGCCCCCTGTGGGAGGCCGACGACGCCCTCCTCTACACCCGCGCCGACACCTACGGCCCGCCGGCGCTCCGCCGCCTGCGGGTGCCCCAGCGCGACGGGGCTTCCCCCCGGGAGCAGGCCCTGGCCGAGCGGCCGGGCTCCCAGGCCCGCCCGACTCTCCTCGCCGGGGGCCGCATCGCGTTTACCCGGCTGGAGGTCTTCCGCCCCGCGGCAGGGGGCCTGCTCTACACCGATCTCTATGCCTGCGATCCCGGGGGAGGAGGGCTCGAGCGCCTGACCCGGGGGGCGCGCCTGCGGGAGGCCGACTGGAGCGAAGCTGCCGGGGCCTTTGCCGCCGTGGAGCTCCAGGGGCCGGACCAGCGCCTGGTCCTGTTCGGCCCGCCCGGCGGCGGCGGTGGGGAAGCCCTGCGCCCCCTCCTGTCCGAGCCCGGCGTGCGCTACGACACCCCCCGCTGGTCCCCCGACGGCACCCGGATCGCCTTTTCCCGAAAGACCGAAGAGGGGCACGCGCGGCTCGCCCTGCTCACCGTGGCCACCGGCGAGCTTCGCCTCCTCACCCCCGAGGGCTCCCAGGCGGGCTTTCCCGCCTGGAGCCCCGACGGGCGCGAGCTCGCCTTCGCCTGGGACCGTTCCGGGGTCTTCGACCTCTACGCCCTCGACCCCCAGACCGGGCGGTGCCGGCGGCTCACCCGGGTGCTGGGGGGCGCCTTCGAGCCCGACTGGTCCCCCGGCGGCGCGCGCCTGGCCTTCACCGCGTACTCCCACCGAGGCTTCGACGTGGCGGTGCTCGAGCTCGCCGACGCTCTCGGGGAAACCGTGGAGCTGCCCCCGCCCGAGAAACCTGCCTCCCCCGTAGAGGAACCCCGCCCCAGGCCGGGCGCCGAGGGCAGCCCCTACTCCCCCTGGCCCCGGGTGCTGCCCACCTTCTGGCTCCCCGACCTCGTCTCGGACAACCAGGGCCTCGGCGCCGGCGCCTGGACCACCGGCCACGACCCCCTGCTCCGCCACAAGTACTACGCGGCCGGCTACTGGGCCGGCGCGAGCCGCCGGTTCTACGGGCAGGGGCTCTACGTCAACGACGCGTGGTACCCCACCGTGACCCTCCACGCCGCCAAGCTCCCGGTCCTCCACTCCGAGCTCTTCGAGACCCCGCGGAAGGACTACCCCTACTGGGAGGAGCTGCGCACCGCGGGCGCCGAGGCGCGCCTGGACCTGCCCCGGGCCCTGCGGGCCTGGAGCTTTGCCGTCTCCTGGGCCTGGGAGGACCTGTCGCGCCTCTCCCGGGTGCAGGAGGACCTGGACGGCCGCCGAGACCTGGCGGACCTGCCCTTCCAGGGCCGGACGAACCCCCTGGCCCTCTCCCTGCTCTACGACGCCGCGTTCCCCCGGCACACCCCCTTCACGGTGGGCCCCGAGGGGGGCCGGGTCCTCCTGGGGACGTACCGCCTGCGCCACGAGCTCCTGGGCGCCGAGCTCGACCGACAGGAGCTCGTGGGGGAGTGGCGGGAGTACCTGCCCGTGCCCCTTGCGCAGCGGACCACCCTGGCCCTGCGCGCCAAGGGAGGCACCGGGTGGGGCGACGTGCCCTTCCAGTCGGTCTTCCAGGTGGGGGGTACCGGGGGGGAGTTCCCGGTGCGGGGCTACCCCCTGCGGGTGGACCGGGGGGAGCGGGCGGCGGTGGGGACGGCGGAGCTGCGCGCGCCGCTCTGGTCCGTGTTTCGGGGAATCCGCGACTGGCCCCTTTTCCTGGGGCGGCTCCACGCGGCGGCCTTCTTCGACGGGGGCCGCACCTGGCGGGGGGGAGACGGCCAGTGGAGGAAGGGCGCCGGCGCCGAGCTCCGGGCCGACACCCTGCTCGGCTACTACTTCCCCACCACCCTGGTCCTGGGCTACGCCCACGGCTTCGACGACGACGGGGAAGACCAGCTCTACATCACCTTCGGGGGCGCGTACTGATCCCCTGGGCCGGCGATCCTCCGCCAGGATCCAAAACGCGATCGGGATCGGTATCGGGATCGGGACCGACCGCGATTTCGATTTCGATTTCGACTTGGGGGGCCGCTGGACCCGCGGAGGGGGCCTCGCTACCCCTCGCCCTCCGGCGGCGAACCCGCCTCGGGCTCGGCGATCCACTGCTTCAGGACGAGGTCGAGATCCCCGAACTTGCTCCGCTGGCGCGCCATCAGGCGCTTGAACCGGCGTTCCCCGTGGGCCCGGCGGCTGGGCTCCTCCCACCGCTCCACCCGGCCGCACCCCCCGCAACGGCGCTGCCCCTCGCCGGCCGGGCGCAGGAGCTTGCGCGAAGACGAGCCCTTCTGGCAGGAAGGGCAGTTGACGGGGACGTTCTCCGGGTCGAACGGATCGTGGGTCATGGGACGCCTTTGGGAGGCAGCGGGGGCAGACGAGCGGCGGGAATGATACCCAAGAAGGGGGCTTGGGGCCAGCGAAACGGAGGCGTGCCGTGGGCATCGAGATCGAGCGGAAGTTCCTGGTGCGGGGCGACGGATGGCGCGCCGGAGCGTCGGGGCAGGAGATCCGCCAGGGCTACCTCTCCTGCGACCCGGACCGCACCGTGCGCGTGCGCCTCTCCGGGCACCAGGGCTTGCTCACCGTCAAGGGCCGCCCCCGGGGTCTCGTCCGAACCGAGTTCGAGTACCCGATTCCCGGGCCGGATGCCCAAGCCCTCCTGGACCACCTGTGCCTGCGGCCCCTCATCGAGAAGACCCGGTACCGGGTGACCCACGTCGACCATCTCTGGGAGGTGGACGAGTTCTGGGGCGAGAACCGGGGCCTGGTGCTGGCCGAGGTCGAGCTGGCCGACCCGGCGGAGGCCGTGGACCTACCCGAGTGGGCGGGGGAAGAGGTCTCCCACGACCCCCGCTACGCCAACGCCAACCTGGCCCGAAATCCCTTCCTGCGCTGGTGACCCCCGGCCCGGAATCCCTCGCGCAGGGCCGCCTCCAGCGCCGTGCGCAGCCGCTCCACGTCGTCCCCCGGGCGCTCTTCGAGGCCCGGGAGGCGGCAGCTTCGCCCCGCGGAGGTGCCGGACGTGAATAGCCTCTAAAGACAATATCGATGCAAAATAGACCATAGCGACTATTTCCTTGACTCTCCCCTGGTCCTATCGTCTAATTCGCCTATCTTCCCCCTGGATTGCTTTTATCGCCTATAGGACGCGGGATGGTCGATCCGAACTCGGACTTCGCCTGCCTCACCGCCGACCTCGTCGCCTCCCGCAGGAGCCGAGACCGGGCCGCTACCCAAGTGCACCTGGAATGCGCCCTCCGGCAGGTCAACGAGTCTCTGGGCGGGTCGATCGCCGTGCCCTTTTCCGTCACCCTGGGGGACGAGTGGCAGGGGCTCCTCCTCACGCCGGCGGCCGCCCTGGAGGCCGACTTCCGCATTCGCCATCTCCTCCACCCCCTCCCCGTGGCGAGCGG
>JBFLZB010000154.1 GCA_040756475.1 Thermodesulfobacteriota bacterium | reverse complement strand
CCTCTGCCCCAGGCCCTATGCCCCCCCCCCCCGTTCGTACGTCCCGCTCTTTCCGCCCTCCTTGCGCAGCAGGCGCACGTCGCCGATGACCATGCCCTTGTCCACGGCCTTGCACATGTCGTAGACCGTGAGGGCCGCCACGGCGACCCCGGTGAGGGCTTCCATCTCTACCCCCGTGCGGCCCGACACCCGAGCCTCGCACCGGATGTCGACCCGGTGGCTGCCCGGATCCAGCGTGAAGTCCAGGGAGACCGAGGAGAGGGGGAGGGGATGGCACAGGGGGATGAGCTCGGCCGTGCGCTTGGCGGCCATGATGCCGGCCAGCCGCGCCACCTGGAGCACGTCGCCCTTCTCCACCGTGCCGCCGGAGAGGCGCCCGAAGGTTTCCGCCCCCACCCACACGCTGCCGGCGGCCACGGCTCGGCGCTGCGTGGGTGGTTTGCTCCCCACGTCCACCATGCGGGCGGCGCCGCTCGCATCGAAGTGGGTCAGCTCCGGCGGGCTCACTGCGCGGGCCTCACCTCGATGGCGTCCACCACCACGTAACTGTAGTCCGCCCCCAGGGAGTCGAAGGTGCCGTAGGCCGTCACCTGGGCCCCCTTCTTCACGTTGAGGAGCTCGTCGGCCTGCTCGTGGTCCTTCCTCAAGTACAGCCGCACGAGGCTCGGCGTGCCCAGGGCGAAGCAGAAGTAGTCGCGGGTGTTGATCTTGGTTCGGCGGATCTGGTAGCAGAAATCGCTCCCGGTGAAGAGAAACGTCCCCGTCACCTGGACCTTCTGGTTCACGTACGTGTCGGCCTTGCCCACCAGCTCGGCCTGGCTGGCTTGCCGGTAATCGCCGGGCTGGACCGGCGCGGCCCACGCGGGCGCGGTACCGACGAGAAGGATCAGGGTCAGGGCGGCCAGCTTGTTCATCGCAACCTCTTTCTCGGAGCGGACGCGCGTGCGGTACCGGTGCCGTTCGCGGGCCTTGGGTAAAGGGGGGCTCGGCTCCCACGGGTGGCCCCTCGTACCGGGTAACCGCGGCTGCGGTTACCCGGTCCTCCCGGCTACCCCTGCGCCCGGCATTGTAGCAGCATCGCCTTCCGGCACCCAAGCCGGTGGCTCACCGGCTCCCGGGGGAAGCAACGGGCGATCACTCCCCTCGCAGCACAGAGCCGGCGCGGCGAAACTGCAACGCCTCGAGCACGTGGAGGCGCGCCACCTCGCCGGTCCCCTCCAGGTCCGCGATGGTCCGCGCCACCTTGAGGGCTCGGGTGTAGGCCCGGGCGGAGAGCCCGAGGCGGTCCATGGCGTGTTCGAGGAGTTGGCGTGCATCGGCCGCCGGAGAGCAGAACCGACGCACCGCGGCGGGGGAGAGGTGGGCGTTGCAGTGGAACCGGCGTCCGGCGTACCGCTCGGCCTGGAGGGCCCTGGCGCGGCCGACCCTCTCCCGCACGGCTGCCGAGGTCTCGTCCCCTCCCCCTCCCGCCATCTCCCGATAGCGCACCGCAGGGGCCTCCACGTGGAGGTCGAACCGGTCCAGGAGCGGGCCCGACACACGGGCCCGGTACTTTCGGATGCCGGAGGGGCTGCACGTGCACTCGTGTTGGGGGTCTCCAAAGTAGCCGCACGGACAAGGATTCATGGCGGCCACCAGCATGAACCGGGCGGGAAAGGTGACGCTCGTCGACGCCCGGGCGATGGTGACCTCCCCGTCCTCCAGGGGCTGGCGCAGAACCTCCAGCACGTGCTTCTTGAACTCCGGGAGCTCGTCGAGAAAGAGCACGCCGTTGTGGGCCAGGCTGATCTCGCCGCACCGCGGGATGGTCCCCCCGCCGATGAGGCCCGCGTCGGAGATGGTGTGGTGGGGCGCGCGAAAGGGGCGCCGCACCACCAGGGGGCCGGTGCCGTCCTGCACGCCCATCACGCTGTAGATCCGGCTCGTCTCCAGGGCCTCTTCCCAGGTCATCTCGGGCAGGATCGTGGGAAGGCGTCGGGCAAGCATGGTCTTGCCCGCTCCCGGCGGACCGACGAGAAAGGCGTTGTGCCCTCCTGCGGCAGCCACCTCCAGCGCGCGCTTCACGTGGCCCTGCCCGTGGACCTCCCCGAAGTCCACGTCGTACTCGGCGCGCTGCCCGAAGAGGTCCGAGAAGTCGGCGTGGAAGGAGGGGAGCGATCCCCCCCGGAGGCCCTCCACCACTTCGGCCAGGGTTCCCACCGCGTGCACGGTGAGCCCCTTGACCACGGCCGCCTCGGCCGCGTTCTCGCGGGGTACGCAGATCGCCTCGAGCCCCAGGCGGCGGGCTTCCAGGGCAATGGGCAGGACGCCCCGCACCGGCCGAAGCCGCCCGTCCAGGGAGAGCTCGCCCAGGAAGAGGAGCCGATCCAGCCCCCGGAGGCCCAGATCGGCGTCGGTGGCCAGGATGACCAGGGCCATGGGGAGATCGAAGGCGGCCCCCTCCTTCTTCACGTCGGCGGGGGCCAGGTTCACGGTGATGCGCTGGGGCGGGAACGCATACCCCGAGTTGCGGATGGCGGAACGGACCCGATCCTTGCTCTCCTTCACCGCGTTGTCGGGCAGGCCGACCACGGTGAACGAGGGCAGGGCCCGAGCCACGTCCACCTCCACGTCCACCCGGTAGGCATCCACGCCGAAGACCGCACCCGAGATGGCCGACGAAAGCACCTCCACCTCCCCCGGCCGCCGGGAAGCGGCCCCTATGCACACCCCAAAGCCCGGCGCACTCTACCCAAGCCCGTACGGAGCCGCAACCGCCTTCCCCGCGGCCCCCGGCGGGCGCCGCCCGGACCGCAATCCGGCTGCCCAAATCCACCACCTCTTTTCGGGGCAGGTTCGGGGAGCCCCGTAGCGGAGCCGTGCGCCGCATCGACCGACCCGGCCCACGCTCATGCAAGGGATGACGCTGGGCGCACCGGGTCCGCCGGGCCTACCTCTTCCAATTGTCGCGGATCGCACGGCGCAGCGTAGGGGTTCCCCGAACCCGCTCTCCGCCCAGACGGTGGTTCCAGGGCTGGCCACGCACTTTACACGGCAGTGCCCCTTGCGTAGAGTCCCCGCACATGTCTACCCCTCTTGCCCTCGCCCCGGGCACCCTCGCCGTGGTCGCCCTGCCCCTTGGGAATCCCGCCGACATCACCGCGCGCGCCATCGACGTCCTGCGCGCGGTCGACCTGATCGCTGCGGAGGACACGCGCACGGCCCGCCGGCAGCTCTCTCCCCACGGGGTGCGGGCAACGTTCGTCTCCTACCACGACTGGAACGAGGAGCAGCGCGCCCGGGCGCTGGTGGACCGCCTCGCCCGGGGGCAGCGGGTCGCCCTGGTGTGCGAGGCGGGAACCCCGGGAATCTCCGACCCGGGGTACGATGTGGTCCGCCTGGCACGGCTCCGGGGGATGCCCGTGGTGCCGGTGCCCGGCGCCTGCGCGCTGACCGCCTTCCTGAGCGTCTCCGGGTTGCCCACCGACGCCTTCTCCTTCTATGGCTTCCCACCGAGCCGGCCCTCGAAGCGCCGGGCGCTCTTTGCGGACCTCGCGGGGCGCACCGAGACCCTGGTCTTCTACGAGTCGCCCCGGCGGATCGTGGCCGCCCTGGGGGACGCCCTGGAAACCCTGGGCGATCGGGAGGCGGCCCTGGGGCGGGAGCTGACCAAGACCCACGAGGAGTTCTTCTTCGGGCCGCTTTCCGCCATTCGAGACGCCCTCGCCTCCCGCCCCAAGGTGCTGGGAGAAGCCTGCTGGGGCGTGCGGGGGGCGGCGCAAAGCCCGCGGGCTGGAGCCGTCGACCAGGAAGCCGCCCTCGCCGAGATCCGCGCCTCGGGCCTGCCTCCCCGCGAGGCGGCGCGGGAGCTGGGTCGCCGCTGCGGCCTGCCGGCCAAGGAGGCCTACGAGCTCCTGGTGCAGGGCCGGGACTCTGCGCCGCGAGCCCGGGAGCGGCGCGGAGACGCTTGACACTGCGGAGGACCTTCGGGTAGCGTTGCGCCGGCCACCGGGGGGGGAGAAGTGCTTGTTGCGCGGCAGGATTTGCCGCCTTGCCGTCCTTTCCCATTCCGGGGCAACCGAAGAGGAGGAACACCATGAAAAGGCTCGCCGTCGCCGCACTCGCCCTGGGGATCGCCGCTCCGGCCTTCGCCTACGGGCCCCACGACCCCAACTGCGTCGAGTGCCACTCGATCCACGCCGCCAAGGGCAAGGCCATCCTGGCCGTTGCCCCCAACACCAAGCAGCAGAACCCCTCCACCGGAGCCGGGGCCGCAGGCGACCAGGCCCTTTGCCTGGGCTGCCACAGCGAAGAGCAGGGCATCATGCCCATCCACCTCTCCAGCACCCATCCGGTGGGCATGAAGCCCAACAAGGTCAAGGTGCCGGCGGAGATGCTGCGCAAGGACGGGACCCTCGGGTGCGCGAGCTGCCACGATCCCCACCCGTCGAACCCCAACCACAAGTACCTCCAGGGCGGCGTGTCCAAGGGCTCGGAGATCGGAAAGTTCTGCGCCCTGTGCCACGCGGACAAGGCCGACACCGGGGCCTTCTCCAAGGCGGGCGCAGCCGCCGTTCCCGCCAAGAAGTAGACTCGGAGCCGTTCGAGCAGGTCTCTACGAGGAGGGCTTCGGCCCTCCTCGGTTCGTTTTCGGTCCGGCGCTTTCCTTCGCCCCTGCCGCCCGCGGCCCGGAGAACCCCCATGGCCATTCGGAAGACCCGCTCCGTCCAGTCCCTCAAGGAGGGCACCCCGGAAGGCCGAGCCTTCGAGGACGTCTTTGCCGTCACCAAGAAGAGCCTCCTTACCTCGGCCCGCGACAAGCCCTATCTGCGTCTTACCCTGTCCGACCGCACCGGAGAGATCGAGGGGTTCGTCTGGGAGGACGCCGATGTGTTCGCCGGCCGCTTCGAGGCCGGCGACCTGGTGGCGGTGTCCGCCCGGGTCCAGGTGCGCAACGAGGCGCCCCAGCTGCGGGTCGACTCCGTGGAGCGGCTGTCGGACCGGGAGCTCGAAGGGCTCGACCGCCGGGCGTTCCTGCCGGGCCTCGACCTGGAGGCATGCAGGGTTCTCTGGGAGGAGCTCTCCGCCCTGGCCGCGCAGGTCACCCACCCCGAACTGCGCCGCCTGCTCGGCAGCTTCCTGGACGACCCGAAGTTTCGTGCGGTCTTCCAGGACGCCCCGGCGGCCAAGGGTTTCCACCACGCCTACCTGGGAGGGCTCCTGGAGCACACGGTGGGCGTGCTGCGGCTTGCCCGCGCCCTGGGGGCGCTCTACCGGGACCGCCTCAACCTGGACCTGCTCCTGACCGGCGCCTTCTTCCACGATATCGGCAAGGTGCGCGAACTCTCGCGCCGCCCCGGGTTCGACTACACCGAGGAGGGGGCGCTGCTGGGCCACATCGTGGCGGGAACCCACATGGTGCGCGACGCCGCGGCCCGCCTCCCGGGCTTTCCCCCGGCCCTGCTGCTCCAGCTCGAGCACCTCATCCTGAGCCACCACGGGGAGAAGGAGTGGGGCGCGCCGGTCCAGCCCCAGACCCTGGAGGCCCTGGCCCTGCACTACCTGGACAACCTGGACGCGAAGATCGCGGGGGCCGCCCAGTGGCTCGATCGCGAAAATGTGAGCGCGGGCTCGTGGTCCTCGTTCTGGCGGGGGATGAACCGCTCGCTCCTGCGCACGCCGAACTTCGGCCCTGCCGACGGCGCCGGGGTTCACGGGGGGCAGGGCATGGCCGACGTGGAGGCCGCCCTGCTGCGGCTGGACGAGCCGGAACCGAAACCTGCGGGCCCCGGCCCCGGGGAGGAGGAACAGCGCCAGAACGCTGCGCCCAAAGACCGCCAGGTCCCGGGAGCCCGGGGCAGCCAGCGGGAGCTGTTCTAGCGGTCAGCGGTCAGCCGCCAGCCCTGTAGATTTCTCACCGGTCCCGGGTCACCACGTAGTCCGCCACCGCCTCCAGCGCCTCCCGCTCCACACAGGGGGGGAAGCAGGCCAGGAGGGCTTTGGCCCGGGCGATCCGCTCCCGCGCCTGGGCCCGGGTGAAGTCGATCCCTGCGTACGACTCGATCAGCCGGCTCACGCCGCGCAGATCCTCCGGCGAAAGCTCGTCCCTGTCGAGCGCCGCCTGCACCAGGGCGCGCTCCTCGGGGGTGCACTGCCGCAGGGCGTGAATGAGGGGCAGGGTAATCTTGCCCTCCGCCAGATCGATGCCCACTTCCTTGCCGAAGGCTTCCTGGTCCCCCACGTAGTCGAGGCAATCGTCCAGGAGCTGGAAGGCCACCCCCAGCTCCATGCCGTAGTCCCGCAGGGCCCCGAGGCGGTCCTCCCCGACCCCCCCCAGGAGCCCGCCGATCTCGCAGGCGGCGGCCAGGAGCACCGCGGTCTTGTTGATCACGACCTCCAGGTACTCCTGCTCCAGGGTTTCCAGGTCCGAGGTCTTCAGGAGCTCGAGCACCTCCCCCTCGGCCATGCGGGTGGTGGCGTCGCTCATGGCCCGCAGGACCCGCAAGTCGCCGTCGGCCACCATGAGCGAGAAAGACCTGCTGAAGAGAAAGTCCCCCACCAGAACGCTGGCCTCGTTGCCCCACACGGCGTTGGCCGACTCCTTCCCCCGGCGCAGGTCCGCGTTGTCCACCACGTCGTCGTGGAGAAGCGTCGCCGTGTGGATGAACTCCACGATCGAAGCCAGGGGCACGGCCCGCTCCCCCCGGTAGCCGCACAGCCGAGCCGTCAGGAGCACCAGCAGGGGGCGCACCCGCTTGCCGCCGCTGCGCAGCACGTAGCGCCCCACCGTGGGGATGAGGCTCACGTCGGACCGGAGGTTCTCCTGGAACTGCAGCTCGACCTTCTTGAGCTCCTCGTCCATCAGCTGGAGCACGTCGTTCATGTCCATGGGGGCTCCCGGGCAGGGCCACGCGGGCCTGCGAATCGATTCAACCGCCGGCGGCGGTGTCAGAGTCTTTCTCCCTCCCCGGCAGGGGCCGGGAGACGAACCGGGCCAGGGCCCGCTCCACCTCGCCCAGGTCTACCCGGGTGTTGAAACAGGGACCCTCCGGGCGGTCGTTCAAGATGCCGTAGACCGGCAGCGGGTGGGCGTCCTGGATGCCGCTCGTGAGGTCGCGCTCGCAGGCCACGGCGATGATGATCTCGGGGCGCTGCTCCACGATGATCCGCCGGGCGATGGTGCCGCCGGTGGCCACGCTCAGGTGCACGCCGTAGCGCCGCCCCAGGTCCACCAGACCGGCGATGGGGCACCGGCCGCACTCCTGGCAGTTGGCGATGTCGCCCGTGATGCGGATCTCGCAGGCGTCGACCTGGAGGCAGTGGGGCAGGAGGATGAGCATCCGCTCCGGGCGGGAGCGGCGCCCCGAGCGCAGCACGAGCTGGTTGTTCACCGCCACGAAGGAGCGCTCCACCTTCTCCTTGGGGATGCCGAACAGGCGCGCCACCGCCACGAGCGGCGGAAAGAACCCCCGGATGAGGAGGCCGCGCAGACGCCGGGTTCCGGGCAGGTCGCGCTCGAACAGCGTCGCAAAGACGAGGATGCCGATCCCCGCGCCCACGAGCAGGGCCCCGGCGCCGAAGGCCGCGCCCAGCAGGGCCGCCAGCCACGACTCTCCACCCGCCCAGACCTGGGGCACGAGCCAGGTGGCCAGGCCGATCCCCCCCAGGAGGAGCCCCGTGACCAGGAGAAGCCCCAGGAAGAGGCGCTTGCCCCCGCCGGCCCCTCGCGCTTCCTCCCTCCTATCCATGGGGCGGCGCCTCCAGGTGCTGCCCGGCGGCCACGCCGCCGCCCCGCGCAAAGTCTGCGCCGCTCATGGCCCGCTTCCCCTCGGGCTGCACCTCCAGCCAGACCACGGCGCCCCCGCCGCACGCGACCACCGGCCCTTCGCGCCGCAGCTCGAGCACCCGGCCCGGGGGGCCCGCGGCCGCCGCCTCCCGCACCCGGAGCACCTTGACCAGCCTGCCCCCCACCGCCGCCAGGGCCCCGGGCTGGGGCGAGAGGGCGTGGACCACCCGGCGGACCTCTTCGGCGGGGCGTTCCCAGGAGAGGATCCGAAGCTCCCGGGTGAGCAGGCGGCTTGCGGTGGCTCGGGCCTCGTCCTGGGGCACCGGGTAGACCGTGCCGTCCCGCAGCCCGCGAAGGGTGCGGACGAGGAGGCCGCCTCCCGTGCGGGCCAGAACCTCCTCCAGCTCGCCCCGGGTCGCCTCGGGCCCGACGGGCACGGACTCTTGCAGGAGCACGGGCCCCGTGTCCATGCCTTCGTCCAAGAGCATGGTGGAGTTGCCCGCCTCGGCGTCCCCCGAGAGGATCGTCCAGGCCACCGGCGACGGCCCCCGGTGGCGCGGGAGCAGGCTCGGGTGCAGATTCACGGCGCCCCGGCGGGGCAACGCCAGCAGCGCTGCCCGCAGCAGCTGGCCGTAGGCCACCACCACGAGGACCTCCGGCGCCAGGCGGGCGAGCTCCGCCACGGCCTCGTGGTCGTTGACCCGGGCCGGTTGGAAGAGGGGAAGTCCCAGGCGCTCGGCGGCGGCCCTTACCGGGGTCGCTTCGGTGTGCTGCCCCCGCCCCCGGGGGCGGTCGGGCTGGGTGACGACCAGGCGCACGTCCTCGCCGGCCGCCGCCAGGGCCTCGAGGCTGGGCACGGCAAACGAGGACGTCCCGAGAAAGATCAGGGGGCCGCTCGGCGCCACGGGATCAGGGGGCCGGGCGGGCCACGGCCGCCGCCTTTCTCTGGCGGGCCACGTAACGGCTTCGCTTGAGCTGGCTCAGGTGATCGAGGAAGAGCACGCCGTCCAGGTGGTCGATCTCGTGCTGGAGCGCCACCGCCAGGAGATCCTCCCCCTCGATCTCCACCCGCCGCCCCTCCAGGTCGAGCCCCCGGACCACCACCCTCTGGCATCGGGTCACGTTCTCCCTCAGTTCCGGCACCGAGAGGCACCCCTCCTCCAGCTGCAGCGACCCCTCCTTGCACAGAATCTCGGGGTTGACGAGCACCAGGGCTTCGCCGGGCTTCTCCCCCGCCGACAGATCCACCACGATGAGGCGCGAGGGCACCCCCACCTGGTTGGCGGCCAGCCCGATGCCCGGCGCCCGGTGCATGGTCTCGATCATGGACCGGGCCAGCCGGTGGACCTCCTCGTCGATCCGCCGGATCTCCTGCGCGCGCTCGCGCAGCACCGGGTGGGGAAACTGGAGGATCTCGAGTACCGCCATCGCGCTCAGCTCGGGCAGGGGTTCGGGATACACTGGAAGAACGGTATCTTACCCAAGCCGGCCCCGGCGGTTCAACCGCCGCGCCCGATTTTCCCCTTCACGCTGCCGGGCTCGGAAGCGTGAGGACATTTCGTGCCTGGTTTTCGCCCAAGACGCTCTTCGTTGCGCCGTTGCGGCGTTGCGTGATAGGGGTTTTCCAAGAGAGCTCTCTCACGCAACGGCGCAACGGGAGGCGGGAACACCTCCACTCTACTTTCACACAGCAAAGAAACCCGTCCGTGTGCGGATTGCGTGAGAGGGGTGGTTTCACCTTACCCCGGTAGGAGGCCCTCGTGAACGAGGCCGCGCCGCGCTTCCTGGTGGACGCCATGCTCGGAAGCGTAGCCCGGGACCTGCGCCTCCTGGGCTACGACGCCGAGTACGCCGGCAGCGCCCCGGACGCCGCCCTGCTCGGGCGGTGCCAGCGGGAGGGACGAGTCCTCGTCACCCGGGACCGGGAGCTCGCCCGCCGGGCCGGCCCCCTGCCCCACGTGGCCGTGGAGGCACCGGCGCCCCAGGAGCAGACCCGGGAGGTGCTGCGCGCCATCGCAGACCGGCCCGCCCCCGCCCCCTTCACCCGCTGTCTGGCCTGCAACGGCATCCTCCGCGCCGTGTCGCGGGAAGCAGCCCGAGCCGCCCTCCCGGACCACGTCGCCCACGCCCAGGAGCGCTTCCTCTCCTGCGACCGCTGCGACCGCACCTACTGGGAAGGCACCCACATGGCCCGCTTGCAGGAACGCCTGGCGCGGCTGGCGGGGCGGGGGGCGTAGGGCAGGCGGTTTGGCCCGTCCCGCTCGGCTAGAACACCACTCCCGCGTACCCCACCGCCATCTCGAAGCGGCGTTCGCCGGCCACGTCGTGGCTGGTGGTGTATTCCAGGAGAACGCCCCGGGGGGCGCCCCGGGTTCGGGCGGCGGCGACCGCGGCGGCCAGGGCGCCGTAGCCGCAGGCGTTGTGGTGGGTGCGGGCCTCGGCGGCGATCGCCTCGGGCTTCAGGCCGGTGACCAGCTCGAGCATGCGCCGGTCGTTCTCACGCATCCACTCCTGGGCGGCGGGGCCCGCGCCGGCAGGGGCAAAACCGTAGGGCGCCCCATAGTGGGTGAGATCGGTGCTCCCGATGAACACCACGTCGTTTCGGCCGGCGAGGGCGCGCCCGAGGCCCTCGCCGAGGGCGACCGTCCCGGGGCCGGGGGGCACCGCGATGGGGACGATCCTTGCTCCGGGGAAGAAGTGGCGGATGAAGGGCACCTGGACCTCCAGGGAGTGCTCTCCCTGGTGGGCCTCGGGGTCTTCCGCCAAGTCGCCCGGCAGCCTGCGCAGGAGCTCCCGGGCCAGGGGCTCGTCTACCTCCACGGGCCCGAGAGGGGTCTCCCACGGGCCGGACGCGTAGACCGCGTTTCGGTCCACGCCCCACCGGTGCACCGCCCCCAGGAGGACGAAGGCTCGGGGGTTGCCCCTTTCCTGCAACGTCCGAAAGACCTTGGCCGCCAAGGCGCCCGAGTACTGCCACCCGGCGTGGGGGACCACCCCCGCCACCGGCCGGGCGGGCTCGGAGGGGGGCACGAAGCCCTCCACGTAGGCCTGGATGCGCTCCGGGGTGCACTCCGACCGGTAGAAGCCGGCGGCCTGGGGTCGTCTCGTGCTCATCTCGCCACCTCTGCGGGCAGGGTCGGTTGCCGCGTGTCCTTGCCACGGGTACCTCCGGGCCCCGCTGGCGTCAAGGCAGCGGTGGGATCGGCGGACGCGGGGCCGCGCGTTC
>JBFLZB010000153.1 GCA_040756475.1 Thermodesulfobacteriota bacterium | reverse complement strand
GCATCCGGCGGGTGTACACCCTGGACAGGGGGCCCAATCCCGCGGGGCGCATCGGCTTTCTCGTCAACCGCTTCGAACCCAGGGCACGGGGGTCCCTATGGCTGCGCCTGCGCCTGTGGCTCTACCGATCTACCATTCGGGCAGATCTCTACGCCAGGGCCTCTGGCCGGCGAGGGCGGCGCCGACGGTGAAAGCCCCCGGGGGTGACGCCGGGCAGGGCAGAGAATGGATGCGGGCGGTTCCCGGCCGGTGCCTTCCCGTGATAGAAGGGCGATCTGTCCGAAACTTCCCCCCCTGGTGGGGGCCGCTGAGTTGCCCATGACCTTCGGTCACCCCGAGGGATGAAACGGTAGGGCGGGCGGTTCCCGCGTAGCGGGGTTCGCCCGCCGGTTTGGCGGGGCAAGCCCCGCCCTACGCCTCTCCCGGAGCTGTCAAGGGTCAGCCGAGTTTCTTTATAGCGAGTAGAGGCGACGATGGACCACAGACGTTGGTTGGGGGCGGCCGGGGCGCTGCTCTGGGCGGTAGCCGGCTTTGGGGCGTCGGCGTGGGCGCTCATCGACGTGCCCACCTCGGAGCGGCGCGCCGTCTCCCTGGCGGAGCTCGCCTCCGGTTCGGGGATCGCGCGGCCCGTGGACGCAGGCGCGGGTCCCCTTGACGACGCCTGGTTCCTGGAGTCCTACCGGGCCCTCCAGGCCCGGGGCCTGGTGGACCCCCTGGGGGAGCGGTACGCCTCGTGGCAGGCGGCCCGTTCCGACGGCGGCCTCCACCTGGAGACCCTGCTCCCCCAACTGGAGGTGCGCTCCTACGTCTTGGGGAGCTCCACGGACCAGCGGCTGCTCTACCACACCTCGGGCGACAGACTGGAAGACGGGTTCAATACCTTTCTCTCCGCCTCCGGCGCGGCCTTCTGGGGCGACCGGGTGGGGGGGGCGTACGAGCTCCAACTCACCCAGAATCCGGACGATGTCGGCTATCGTACCAAGCGGCTGTATCTCAAGACCGTCTGGGGCAAGTGGTCCTTGAAGGCCGGGCGGGATTCGGAACGCCTGGGGCAGGGGTACTTCGGCAGCCTGCTCCTGGACGACAACGCCCCCACCATGGACCTGTGGCGCGTGCGCACGGAGGAACCCCTCTTCCTCCCCGGGTTCCTCGGGCGGGTGGGGGGTTTTCGCTTCACCGTCTTCAACGGGTACCTATCGGATGACACCCCTTCTCCCCCCGACCGCCGGTACGGCAGCGGGGTGGCGCCGGTACGGGACCCCAGGCTCCTGGGGATGCGCTTCTCCTACCACCCGACCTCCTGGTTCGACCTGGGCTTTACCCGCGTGGTCTTCTACGGGGGCAAGGGCCGGGAGAAGTACGACAGCCCAAAGGACTGGTGGAAGCTCATCTCGGGAAGCGACGAGCACGCCTTCGAGGGCGAAAGCCGCCGGTACGACAACGAGGGCCACGCTTCCTACGACCTCACGCTGCGCCTGCCCTTCCTCAACGGCGTGGGGCCCTTGAAGGGGGGGAAGATCTATTGGGAGCTCGCCGGAACCGACGGGGGACCCACGGAGTTTACCGGGCGGTGGGAGAGGCACAACATGCTCGGGTTCATCCCCTTCGAGCTTCTCCGGAGGGGATATCTCGGCGGCTTCATGATTTCCACCGGTCCCACCGAGGTGCGCTGGGAGTATGCGAAGACCGACGCAGCCTGGTACAACCACTCCCTCTATCCCCAAGGGTTTACCTACCGGGGGCGCCCCCTGGGCCACCCCATGGGGGGCGATGCCTGGAGCACGTCTGCGGAGGTTTCCCGCTACTTCGGCACGGGCTGGCGGACCTCCCTGACCGGTGAGGTCTCGGAGCGGGGCCGTTCGCTTCCCGAGAGCGAGGTGCGCTGGGAGGGCAACCTGCGGGTGGAGGCCCTGTCGCTCCGAGCGGCCGGCGTGCCGCTGACGGCAACGCTGGACCTGCTGGGCGCCCGGGTGCGCGACCCCCTGGACGACCCGCGAAGGGTCGACCGCCACGAGGTCTACGCCGGGCTGGGGTTGGCTTCCTTCTGGTAGGCGACTACTCCCGAAAAAGCGCCCCGAGATCGAGGGAGAGGTCGTCGAAGATCCCCACGGGGAGGGAATCGTCCGGCCCGTAGACGGCGGGAGCCCCGTAGGCTCCGTCGGGGCGCAGGGTGTAGACCATGACGATCCGGTCCACGGGGTGGACCAACCAGTACTCCCGGACTCCGTGGCCCTCATAGAGGGCCTTCTTTTGGACGTGGTCGACCGACGCCGTGGAGGGCGAGGTGATCTCGATCACCAAGTCCGGCGCGCCGCGGCAGCCCCGGTCGTCGAGCTTGGCGGGGTCGCATACGACGATGAGATCCGGTTGGACGACGGTGTCCACCGTCTCGTCGGACTCCCCGCTCCTTGGCAGGCGGACATCGAAGGGAGCGGGGTAGACGCGGCAGGTCTTGCCCTCAAGGTAGGCGTACAACCTGCTTCCCAGGGCCATGAGCAGTTCCTGATGACGCCGATTGGGTCCGGGGCTCATGAGCCGGGGCTTCCCCTCCAGCAGCTCCCAGCGCTGGTCGTCGGGCCAGGTCAAGTAGTCCCCGTACGTGAAGCGCTCGCCGGGGCGGTCTGCGGGCAGCGGCATGGCCTGCCTCCCGGAACGGATGGGTGTTCGGATTCCTTCTAGCAGAGAGGAAAGGGATGGTCAAACCGGGGGCGTCCGCCGGTGCCCGCCTCGCCGTCCTCCACCTCGCCCACGTCCGGTGGTTCAACGCCGAGGCCCAGTACGCCCTGGACCTGGCGGGGGAGATGGGGCGCCAGGGCCACCGGGTGGCGTTCCTGGCCCAGACCGGTTCCCCTGCCGCCCGCAAGAGCCGGGAGGCGGGGCTGGAGACCATCGAGGAGTCGGGGTTTGGCGGCAAGGGCCTTCGAATGGCGGGGGTCCTCCCCGCGGCCCTGCGCCTCCTGCGGGTTCTGCGTTCCCGGCCCTTCGACGCCGTCCTGGTGCACAGGCCCGAGGGGCTGCCCCTGGTGGTCTGGGCGTGCCGGCGGGCGGGGGTGCCCTGCGTGCGGGTGCGCGGGGACATGCGGCCCGTGCGGGCCGACCCCTTGAACCGGTTCCTGTACACCCGCTGGCTCGCCGGGGTGGTGGCATCCAACCGGTCCATCGAGCGCTCCCTGAGGGCGCGCCTGGGCGCCGTCCCCTGCCTGCGGACCATCCACGGCGGCGTGGATCCGGGGGTCTTTGCGCCGGCAGGGTCGGGGGCGCCCCTGCGGCGGGAGCTCGGACTCGGAGAGGGCGTGTTTCTCGTGGGCATCCTCGGCCGGCTAGGCTCGGTGAAGGGGCACGACGACTTCCTGGAGGCCGCCCGGCTTGCCCTGGGGGACGGAGCCGACGCCGCCTTCGTGGTGCTCGCCAAGGAACCCACGGCCCGCCAGACCGACCTCGAGGCCCGGGTGGCGGCCGATCCCGTCCTTTCGGGGCGCGTCTTCTTCTTGGGACACCGGACGGATCTTCCGGCCGTGCTTCGGTCCTTCGACCTGGGCGTGGTCGCCAGCACCGGGAGCGAAGCCAACTGCCGGGTGGGCCTGGAGTGGATGGCTTCCGGGGTGCCGCTCCTGGCCACACGGGTGGGCGTCCTCCCGGACCTGGTGGGGGAGGGGGAGACCGGCTTCCTGGTACCCCCCGGGGACCCTTTCTCCCTGGGGGAGAAGATCGTATACTTGGCCCGGCGTCCGGAGGCGGCCCGCCGTCTCGGGCGGGGCGCCCGCGAGCGCGTGCTCGAGCGGTTCACCCTGGACCGCTGCGCTCGGGCCCACGTCACCTTCCTCCACGAGATCCGCCGAGACCATCGTCCATGATCGACTTTGATGGGGCAGCCCGGGCAGCCCTGGGCCGGCTCGAAGCCCGTCGCGAACCCGTCCGGGTGGCGGTGGTGGGCGACGTGATGCTCGACCAGTTCCTGTACGGCGCGGTGGAGCGGATCTCCCCCGAGGCGCCGGTACCCGTGGTGGAGGTCGAGCGGGAGGTCTTTCGTCTGGGCGGCGCCGCCAACGTGGTGCACAACCTGGTGTCCCTGGGAGCCGACGTGGAGCTCTTCGGGGTGGTGGGGCCCGATTCCCTGGCCGGGCAGATTCGCGACGAGCTCGGCCGGCTCGGCGTCGCCGGGGCCGGCGTGGTGGAGTCCCCGGACCGGCCGACCGCGGTGAAGACCCGGGTGATCGCCCAGCACCAGCAGGTGGTCCGGTTCGACCGGGAGCGCCGCGGCCCCCTGCCCGAGGAGGTCCTCCGGTCGCTTCGTGAGGGCCTTCTAGGGCGGCTGGGCCGCCTGGACGCCGTGATCGTCTCGGATTACGGCAAGGGTGTGGTCTGCCCGGGGCTCATGGGCCCGCTGGTAACCCAGGCCCGCCAGGCCGGCGTGCTTCTCGCCGTCGACCCCAAGCCGGGGAACCTGGGCCAGTACCGAGGCGTCACGGTTCTGACGCCCAACACCAAGGAAACCGAGGCCATGGCCGGGGCGCCGGCGCGCTCGGACCCCGAGGCGGTGGAGGCGGGACGAAGGCTCCTTTCCGAGCTCGGCTCCCAGGCCATCCTGGTCACCCGGGGCGACCGGGGGATGACCCTGGTGGAGGCTTCGGGCCGCGTGGCCCACATTCCCACGCGGGCGCGCGATGTGTTCGACGTGACCGGGGCGGGGGATACGGCCATCTCGGTGCTGACCCTGGCCTGGGCCGCGGGGGCGTCGCCCCTCGAGGCCGCGTGCCTCGCGAACCTGGCCGCGGGGATCGTGGTGGGCAAGCTCGGCACCGCGGTGACCGCCATGGACGAGCTGCGCGGCGCCGCAAACCATGGGAATCGGACTCCTGTCCCCTCCGATCTCGCCTGACGCGCGGTGGCGCGCGGCGGGCAGCGGCGGCCCCCAAGCGGGGGAGCTCCTCCGCCGCCTGCAGCGGGGAGCCTGGTCGCCCCTCCAGTTCCGTCCCGACCGGACCGCCTACCGGGTCGAGATACCAAGAACGGCCGGGGACGGGGACGGGGAGGAGCCGGTCTTCGTCAAGCACTACGCCCCCAAGGGACTGGCGGCGCGGGTGCGCGATTTCGGCCTTCGGCGCAAGCCCCAACGTGCCTTTGTCCTCGGGCACCGGCTCGGGCGCGCCGGAGTCGGGACCCCCGTGCCCCTGGGGCTCTTTGCCCTCGGCCGGGGGCTGTGGCGCGAGGCGCTGCTCGTCAACGAATGGGTCGGGCCCACCCGGGCGTGGCCGGAGCACCTGGGGCGCGAAGCGCCCGGAAAGGGAGCCGCCCCCGGGTTTCGGGAGGGGGTCCTCTCCCTGGCCCGCCTCCTCGGGGCTCTGCACCGTCTGGGCCTCTACCACGGTGACCTGCCAGGCAATCTCGTGTTCGGGGCAAAGGGCGGCAGGTGGAGGCCCTTCCTCGTGGACCTGGAGGAGCTGCACCCGCGTCTGTCCCGCCGGCGGCGGGTGAAGAACCTGGAGGAGCTCGGCCGGGCGTTGTCCGATCTCACCATCCTCTCGCTGCGCGATCGCTGGGATTTCATCCGGGAGTATGCAGGCGCGGCGGGACTGGGGGCGTCGGAGCCCGCTACCCTCTGGCGCGAGGGGCGCGAAGCCCAGCGCCGGCGGGGGCGGCGGGCGCGAAGTCGGGACAGGGGATGAGCCGGCCCGGGGTGCCTGCGCCCTGCGTCCTGGTGTCGGGGCTTCTGCGCAGTCCGTCGGTCTCCCCGGAGAAGCTCCTGCCGGAGCTGGAGGAGCAGTTCGGCCCGGTACGCGCCTCCTCAGGGGAAGAGCCCTTCGCCCAGTCCCGGTACTACGACGGCGAGATGGGCAGCGGGCTCCTGCGAAGCTTCCTTGCCTTCGAAGGGGTGCGCGACCCCGGAGGGCTGGTCCGCCTCAAACTCGCGGCCAACGCGCTGGAGGAGGCCTGGGCCGGGCCCCGGGGCCGGGAGGTGAACTTCGACCCGGGACTGCTCAACCTCACCCAGGTGGTGCTGGCCTCGGGAAAGCCCGCGGCCCACCGCGCGTACCTGGGCCAGGGGATATACGCCGAGGTGGAGTTGGTCTTCGAGAGGGGCTCGTTTCGCCCCCTCCCCTGGACCTACCCGGACTACCGGGAGCCCCGTGCCCTTGCGTTCTTCAACGAGGTGCGGGATGGCCACAAGAGGCGGCTACGAAGCGCCGCGGCCTCCTTCTCCAACGTGCAACGAACCACGAGCAACGGACAAACGCCATGATCAAGAGCATGACCGGCTATGGCCGGGCCGAGGGCGAGATCGGCGGGCGACGCCTGGCCGTGGAGATCAAGGCCGTCAACCACCGCTTCCTGAACTTTCTCGCCAAGCTTCCCCCCGAGCTCCAACGCTGCGAGTCGGAGCTGCTGGGGCTGGTCAAGTCGCGGCTGCAGCGGGGCCAGGTGAACGTGTTCGCCGCGTGGGACGGCCGCTGTGGGGCCGCCTCGGGAGTCTACGTGAACGTGGAGGCGGCGCGGGAGGCCGCCCAGGCGCTTCGGGCAGCGGCCCGGGCGGCGGGGATCTCCGGAGAGGTCACCCTGGAGCACCTCCTCTCCATCCCGGCGGTAACGAATCCGGGGGGCACGGGGCTCGATCCCGAAGCCTTGTGGGCGGAGGCCGCGCCCGTATTCCGCGACGCGCTAGCGGCGCTCGACGCCTTGCGGGCTCGGGAGGGGGACGACCTGGCCGCCGATCTGCGCGGGCGCCTGGATGCCATCGGCGAGTTGGTCGGCCGCGTGGAGTCGCGACGCCCTGCCCACGTGGAGGAGGTGCGCGGCCGCCTGGCGCGCCGCATCCAGGATCTGGCCCAGGATCTACCCCCCGAGGTGGCCGCCGAGCGCATCGCCCTGGAGGTGGCCCTCTTCGCCGACCGCTCCGACGTCTCCGAGGAGGTCGTCCGACTGCGGAGCCACCGGGAAAAGGTTCTCGAGCTCCTGGCCGAGGGCGGCGTGGTGGGCCGAAAGCTCGATTTCCTGCTCCAGGAGATGAACCGCGAGGTCAACACCATCGGCTCCAAGGCCGCCGACACCGAGATCGGCCGCGCCGTGGTGGAGATGAAGGCCGAGCTCGAGAAGATCCGGGAGCAGGTACAGAACCTCGAGTAGAGGCTTGTTGCTTGTTGCACGTAGCTTGTTGGAGAAAGGCCCGGAGACCGAGACCACAACCGCCCGTCGCCAACGTGCAACGCGCAACCTACAACGGACAAACTCCAATGCCCCACGCCCGCTTTGCCCATCTCCACGTGCACACCGAGTACAGCCTCCTGGACGGGGCGATTCGCCTGGGGGATCTTCTGGCCAAGTCCAGGGAGCACAAGCTCCCGGCGGTGGCCGTCACCGACCATGGGGCCATGTACGGGACGGTGGAGTTCTACAAGGGCGCGGTGAAGGCGGGCGTGAAACCGGTTTTCGGGTGCGAGGCCTACGTGGCCCCGGGGTCCCGCTTCGACAAGCGCCCCCACGAGGGGGAGTCCAACTTCCACCTGCTGCTGCTCGCCCGAAACCAGGAAGGGTACCGAAATCTCTGCCGCCTGGTGACCGCGGGCTACCAACCCGAGGCCTTCTACTACAAGCCCCGCATCGACAAGGCGCTCCTGCGAGAGCACGCTGCGGGCCTCATCGGGCTCTCGGCGTGTCTGAAGGGGGAGGTGCCCCGGGCGATCCTCCGGGGCGACCTGGCCGCCGCCCGGGCCCTGGCCGAGGAGTATGCCGCCATCTTCGGCGAGGGGAACTACTACCTGGAGCTCATGGAGAACGGCATCCCCGAGCAGCGCCGCGTGAACGACGGGCTCATCGCCCTGGGCCGGGAGATGGGTGTCCCCGTGGTGGCCACCAACGACTGCCACTACTGCAACCGCGACGACGCCAGAAGCCACGAGGTGCTCGTCTGCATCCAGACGGGGAAGACCCTCCACGACGAAAAGCGCATGAAGATGTCCACCGACGCCTTCTACCTCAAGAGCCCCGAGGAGATGGCGGAGGCCTTCGCCTACTGCCCCGAGGCGGTGGCGGCCACGGTGGAGATCGCCGAGCGCTGCAACGTAGAGCTCGACCTCAAGCGCCACCACTTTCCCGTGTACCAGGTCCCGGAAGGGGAGACCCTCGACGACTGCCTGGACCGCCTCGCGCGGGAAGGCCTGGAGGAGCGGCTCCAGGCCCGGCGTTTTGCGACGCCTCAGGAAGAAGAAGAGGTCCGCCGCAAGTATGGGGAGCGGCTGGAGACCGAGCTCAAAGTCATCCGCGACATGCAGTTTCCCGGCTACTTCCTCATCGTCCAGGACTTCATCAACTGGTCCAAGCGAAACGGGGTGCCCGTGGGGCCGGGGCGCGGTTCGGCGGCCGGCAGCCTCGTGGCCTACGCCCTCAAGATCACCAACATCGACCCCATCCCCTACGATCTGCTCTTCGAGCGATTCCTGAACCCCGAGCGCGTGAGCCTGCCCGACATCGACGTGGACTTCTGCTTCGAGAACCGGGACAAGGCCATCGCCTACGTGACCCAGAAGTACGGCGCCGACAAGGTGGCCCAGATCACCACCTTCGGGAAGATGCTCGCCCGCGCCGTGATCCGCGACGTGGGGCGGGTACTGGATCTTCCGTACGCAGAGGTGGACCGCATCGCCAAGCTCGTGCCCGCCGAGCTCAAGATCACCTTGAAGAGCGCCCTGGAGAAGGAGCCCCGGCTCAAGGAAGCCATGGCCCAGGACACCCGGGTGGCCGAGCTCATGGAGCACGCCCAGCGCCTCGAGGGATTGAACCGCCACGCCTCCACCCATGCGGCGGGCATCGTCATCGCCAACCGGCCCCTGGTGGATTATCTGCCGGTCTACAAGGGAAAGAACGGCGAGACCGTGACCCAGTTCGCCATGAAGAGCGTGGAGGACATCGGCCTCATCAAGTTCGACTTCCTGGGCCTGAAGACCCTCACCGTCATCCAGGACGCCCTGCGCCACGTCAACCGCCGGCGGCCCGCCGGGGAACAGCTCGACATCGACGCCATTCCCCTGGACGACCCGGCGGTGTATGCGCTGCTGTCGCGGGGGGAGACCACCGGGGTGTTCCAGCTGGAGAGCTCGGGCATGCGCGAGCTCATGGTGCAGCTCAAGCCCACGGTGTTCGAGGACATCGTGGCCCTGGTGGCGCTCTACCGGCCCGGCCCGATGCAGTCGGGGATGATCCCCGACTTTATCGGCCGCAAGCACGGCACGATTCCCATCGAGTACGAAGTGCCCGAGCTCCAGCCGATCCTCAAAGACACCTACGGCGTCATCGTGTACCAGGAACAGGTCATGAAGATCGCCCAGGTGCTGGCCGACTACAGTCTGGGCGAGGCAGACCTGCTGCGACGGGCCATGGGGAAGAAGGACCTGGGGGAGATGGCCAAGCAGAAGAGCCGCTTCCTCGAAGGCGCCAAGACCCGGAAGATCGACCCCGCCAAGGCCGACAAGATCTTCGAGCTCATGGCGAAGTTTGCGGAGTACGGCTTCAACAAATCACATAGCGCCGCCTACGCCCTCATCACCTACCAGACCGCCTACCTCAAGGCCCACCACCGGGTGGCGTTCCTGGCCGCGCTCCTGACCAACGACCGGGCCAACACCGACGACGTGGTCAAAGACATCGCCGAGTGCCGGGCCATGGGCGTGCCGGTGCTCCCCCCCGACGTGAACGAGTCCGGCATCCACTTCACCGTGGTGGGGGAGGCGATTCGCTTTGGCCTGGCCGCCGTGAAGAACGTGGGGGAGAGCGCGCTGCAGAGCGTGCTCTGCGCCCGTGACAAGGACGGGCCCTTCCGGGGCCTCCTGGATTTTTGCGAGCGGGTGGACTTGCAGAAGGTCAACCGCAAGGTGATCGAGAGCCTCATCCAGTGCGGGGCCTTCGACTCCCTGGGGGGCAACCGCGCCCAGTACCTGGCCTACCTCGACCGGGCGCTGGAGCGGGCGGCGGCCGTGCAGAAGGACCGCGCCCGGGGTCAGACCAACCTCTTCGATCTACTGGCTGGGCCGGGCAAGGAGCCCGGAGTTTCCGCCGACGACCTCCCGGACGTGCCGCCGCTCTCGGCCACCGACCAGCTGCGGGCCGAGAAGGAGGTGCTCGGGATGTTCCTCTCCGGTCACCCCCTGGGGGAGTGGGCAGAGCTCTTGCGGACCTACACCGATGGGAACCTGCTCGGGATCCTGGAGCGGCCCGACCGGTCGCCGGTGACGGTGGGGGGAGTGGTGGCGGCGTGCAAGGTCATCACCAACCGGGCGGGCAACCGCATGGCCTTTGTGACCCTCGAGGACACCGAGGCGACCCTCGAGGTGGTGGTCTTTGCCGAGGCCTTCGCCCGGGCCGAGGCGCTCCTCCAGTCCGACGCGCCGGTGGTCATCCGGGGAACCTTCGAAAAGACCGAGGATGCCGGGAAGATCCTGGCCGAAGAGATCCTGCCCCTGGCGGAGGCCCCCGAGCGCCTCACCCAGGCCGTCCACATCCACATCAACGCCGGCCTCCACTCCCGCGACGACCTGGAGGCCCTGCGCCGGCTCCTGGCCGCACCCGAGCACCGGGGCCCCGCGGCGGGCTACGTCCACGTGCTCGTGCCCCAGAAGGCCGAAGCCGTGATCCGCCTTCCTTCCTCCCTGGGTCTGCGTGCCTCCGCCGAGCTCAAACAGGCCGTGACCCGCCTGGTGGGCAACCCCGCCGCCATCGCGTTCCAGTAGACATCTGTCCCTTCGTCCGAACTCCACGCGTCTTTCCACGATCGGGTAGCGGTTTTATCCGATCGTTCGGTGACGCTCGCGAAAACCCCGGTGTAATGTGAGTAAACGCGGCGAGCCCACAACCACGGCCGGGGAGAAGGGAGGACACGACAGCACCCGCCGGGCAGAACGGGACCGCGGGAAACCGGTATGTCATCCTTGCCTTTGCGATCGAGAAGGGAGGCACACACCATGCGCACGAGACTCTGGATTGTTGCCGCCGCCGTTGTTCTTGCAGCGGGCCCAGCCCTGGCCCA
>JBFLZB010000152.1 GCA_040756475.1 Thermodesulfobacteriota bacterium | reverse complement strand
GGCCGCCTGCGCCCCCTCCGGGGAGGCCCCCTGCCCGCCCCGAAGCTTGACGCAGTGCTGAAGATCTCTGGTCTTCAAGGATTTCTAGCGAGGCGTTGCCGCTGTCAGCGGTCAGCGGTCAGCGAGCGGATAGGGGGGCGCGGCGGCCCGTCGCGCCCCTAGGGGCCGAAGGCGATCCAGCGCAGGCCGCGGGCCTCCACCTGGTAGTTGCCGAACTCGGTCTCGCCCGTGCACAGCAGGGTGCGGGGCAGCGTTCCCTCCAGGGTCTTGCCCCCCTCTACCTCCACCGTGGCCGCCACCCGGCCCCCCTCTTCGGCCCCCACCGTGAGCCGCCGCACCTTGGAGAAGGGCACCATCAGGGTCCCCTCGCCACGGTCCAGGGGAAAGAACGTCTTCCCGCCGCAGGCCAGGAACGAGACCCGGGTGGCCACCCCCTGCTTGTCCAGGAGCTCCGCCGAGAAGCTCTCCTTGGGCCGCGGGATCGTTTCGGAGACCGGCCCGCCTCCACCGCCTCCCATGGCGAGGAGAAAGGGTGCCAGGGCCACCAGCATGAGAATCGACCTGCGCAGCATCGCATGCCTCCCAACGGACGAGTTCTGGGAAGGCCCTACTAGGTAGCACACGCCGCGCCTGCCCACAAGGAGGCGGCTCCGCCAGAATTCCACACCCGAGTTGACCGGCGGCCCCAGTGCTCATATCATTTGCGATATGACGCGACTGCGCGCCGTCCTCGACACCAACATGCTCGTCGCCGCTTCCCGAAGCCGCAACGGCGCCTCGTTCGCCGTGCTGCGGGCGCTCCGGGACGGGCGATTCGTGGCCCTGGCATCGGTGCCGCTGATGCTCGAGTACGAGGCCATCCTCAAGGGGCCGACCCAGCTCGAGGCGTCGCGCCGCACGGCAGCTCAGACCGATGGTTTCCTCGACGCCTTGTGCCTGTTGGTCGAGCCGGTGGCGTTCTTCTACCTGTGGCGGCCCCAGACCCGCGATCCGAAGGACGAGATGGTGCTGGAGACCGCCCTCAACGGCCGGGCCCACGGTCTGGTGACCCACAACACGGCAGGCTTCTCGGTCGCCGCAGAGAGGTTTCGCCTCGCGCTCTGGACCCCGCAGCAATTCCTGGCGAGGCTGTCCATGCAGGAGTGATCATGGCCAATTACGCACTGCGTCTCCCCGACTCGCTCATCGCCTACGCCCGCAAGGTGGCGGAGGAAGAGCGCGTTTCCATGAATCAGTTTTTCGTCACGGCCATCGCCGAGAAGGTCTCGGCGCTGAAGACCGAGGCGTACTTCCGCGAGCGACGGAGACGGGCCGGCCTGCCCGACTTCGACTCGTGGCTCGAAGCCTCGCCGGACGTGCCCGCCGACGAAGGGGACGAACTCCCGCAGGAGCCCTGAGACCCAGGTTTGCGGGCTTGTCGCGCATCCCCCGCCTGGAGGAAGGTCCCTTGGCTTTGCCCTCCCTCACCCTCGTCTACGTGGCCCTGGACCACATCGAGGCCTTCGCCGTCACCGGCGTCCTCGCCTCGGCGGGGATCGAGGCCCGGGTCCTCGACATGACCATCACCCCCTACCCGGTCACCCTGGGCCCCCTGGGCGAGCGCCGCATCCTCGTGGCTTCCGAGCACGCCGCCGAGGCCCGCGACCTCCTCCGGGTGGCTCGGGAAGACGGGTTCCTGCGGGAAGGGGGGATCGTGGTGGAGGAGGGGTGAGGAGGGGCCGGGCCCCTGAACCGGGGTTGGCCGCCTTCTACGGGGACTCTGCCCCCCTCTTCGACGGGCGTTCGCCCGCCTCGGGCGGCACGACCCCCCGCAGCAGATCCGGAAGGACTTCCAGCAGGTGTTCCCGCAGGGGGGGGTGGGCCAGGGCCTGGATGTGGCCGGCGTCCTGGACGATCCAGAGGCCCTTGGGGTCGGGCGCGAGCTCGTGGAGGAGGCGTGCGTGGCGCACCGGGACGATCCGGTCCCGACCCCCGTGGAGGAGGAGCACCGGCACGGGAGATACCTTTCCGATCCAGCGCTCCGCGCTGTGGCGGTCGTCGAAGCCGAGGGCGAGAAGGTGCTGGAAGGGCCAGGTGAGGATGAGGCGGGCGATCTTCTCCCGGGCGATGCGGCGGTATCCTGCCGGGGCACTGTCAACGATGAGGAGGCGGACCCGCTTCCGGTGGGGCGAGCGCGCCACCGCGTATACCGCCACGGCTCCTCCGAGGGATTGGCCGAGCACGAAGACCCTGTCGGGGTCCACGTCTGCCCGCTGGAAGACCCATGCCAGGGTGGCGAGCGCGTCGGCGTGGGTGCCCGCCAGGTCCGCCTCACCCCCGGACCGGCCGAAGCCCCGGTAGTCCACGGCCACCACCTGGTAGCCTGCTTCCACGAGCCACAGGATCGCGTTGACGTGGGTGCTCACGTTCTCGGCGTTGCCGTGGAAGAAGACGCAGGTGCCGCGCGGGGGCGCCGCAGGCCGGAGCACCCACCCGTGCAGCAGCACCCCGTCCGGGGCGGGAATCCACGCGTCCTCCCGCTCGACTCCCGCGAGCCGCGGATTCGGCACGTGCTCCCGCTGGGGGTGGAGGAGGAGGCCGGAGCACCCCCACAAGGCGAGGAGCCCCAGGAGGGCTGCGACTGCGAGCGGCCTGCGCAGCCCCCGCGGGCCCGTCGCCCGCCCCCCTGCGGTCGGCCGGGAGTCAGAACGGTACGTCGTCGTTCGGGTCGAAGCCCGGTTCTTCGGGCCCCGGGAAGTCGTCGGGAGCGCCTCCGGCCGGCGCAATCGGAGCGGAGCCTCCCGGAGCAGGGCCGGCGCCGGCCCGGGGCGCTCCGCCTCCTCCGCCGCGTGAGCCCTGGTAACCGCCCCCTTCCTGCCCCTTGGTGCGGTTCAGGAACTGGATGTCGTTGACCACGATCTCGGTGGAATAGCGGTTGTTGCCGTCCTTGTCCTGCCACTTGCGGGTCTGGATGCGGCCCTCGATGTAGACCGTGGACCCCTTCTGCAGATATTGGTTGCACAGCTCCGCCTGGCGCGCCCAGGCCACGATGTTGTGCCACTCGGTATGGTCGACCCACTCCTCACCCTGCTTGCGCCGCTCGGTGGTGGCCAGGCTGAAGGTGCACACCGCGGTGCCGCTCTGGGTGTAGCGGATCTCCGGGTCCTTCCCGAGGTTTCCGATCAGGATCGCTTTGTTCACGCCTCTGGCCATGGGTCCTCCGTGTTCGCGTCTGCTGCCCAGGGTCGCTGTCGCCGGCCCCTCTTGGTCGGGGTTCCAGACTGTCGGGGCATGCTAGCACAATCCCGCGGGAGGGCACAGGCGGCCGGGAAGCCTGCGCTGGAACCCTGTCGGAGACCGCCGGGCGTGTCTTCCGGCGCCGCGGATCTACCTCGCGTTGCCGCGCCGGGCCAGGCGCGCCTTCGCCTGCTTCTTGGTCAGGCCGGCCGCCTGCTGCAGGGCCTCGGCGGTGCGGTCCTGGAGGTGGAGCTTGCCGGGGGCCCGCTCCCAGTTTCCCACCGAGGCGGGGCTGACCCCGAGCAACCGGGCCAGCTCAGCCCGGGTGAGCCCGAGCGCGGCGCGAAGCCTCGCGACGGCGACGCCGGTCTCGGGTGCCCGGGCGATGGCGCCGGGAGCGGCTGTCGGGGCGACTCCGCCGGGGGTGCGGCCGGCCGTCCCTTTCGAGCGCACGACCGGCGCAGGGGGCGCAGGAGCGCGCGAAACCCGGATCGTGGGGCCCGCGGGGGGTGCCGGCCGGGCCGTGGGCTTGCTCGGAACCCTTCGGCCTCGCGGCTCCACCGGGGGAGGGGTCGGGGGGCGGCCTTTCCTCCTTCCTCGGGGGGGCGCTCCGGAGGGCTCGGCGGGCGCCCGGCCCTTGGCGGGCGTTTCGAGCTTCTCGGGCTCGGCAGGCGCCTCCGGCGCGGTAGCGGCTTGCGTCCCGAGCTCCCCCGCGAGCTCGATGCCGAAGACCCCGGCGAGATCGCCCTCGGAGACCCGGCGGCGCCGGCCGCCCCGGCCCGTGGCGGCGGCCACGGCGTCGGCCCCCACGGCGACCAGCTCCCCGTGGTCCACGCCCCGGAGCCGAAAGAGGAGCTCCGGGCTGCGGTCCAGGCGGGCCCCCACCCCGTAGAGCACCGCGGCCACGTGCTTGCACATGGACGCCCAGTCGGGGCAGCTGCACGAAAAGCGCATCTCCCCCGGCAGGGGAAAGAGGCCCTGGGCCCGGTCGGTCACCACCGCCATGACGCCCTTGGAGAGCCGGCCCTGGAGGAGGTCCAGCAGGGACCCGATCTGGCCGGCACAGCGCTCCTTGACCCCCGCCCACTGGGCGGAGGCGAGGCGCCCGATCTCCACGCGCACCTCGTAGAGCTCCGAGCCGCACACCAGGGCCTGTACCCGCCCCGGCTCGACCCCCAGGTGGCAGACCGAGCCGTTTCGCACATAGGTGCGCCCCCGGGGCAGGCGGTTGGCATAGTCGCTGAAGCCCTCCAGGTGCGTGCACCACGCCTGGCCCCAGAAGGTGTGGGCGATCTTGCGGCCCTCGACCTCCACGGACTCGATCTTCGCGCCCTTCTTGCGCAGGGCGTCGACCTTGCGCGCCGCCTTGGCCCGCCGCACAGCAACGGGCACGTAGGGTGCCCAACCGCCATAGCCCATGAGCTTCCACCCTCCTCGTTGCGGGACCCGCGTGAGTCCCCTGCCCTTACAGGCTCGCCCGGTCGATGTCCAGGGCCACCAGCTTCACCAGTTCTGCGTCGCTGAGCTCGGTCAGCAGCGTCTCCCCCCCTCCCTCCAGGAGTCCGCCGGCGAGCGCGGTCTTCTCCTCGATGAGGGCGTCGATCTTCTCTTCCACGGTGCCGCGGCAGACGAACTTGTGCACCAGGACGTTTCGCCGCTGGCCGATGCGGAAGGCGCGGTCGGTGGCCTGGTTCTCCACCGCCGGGTTCCACCAGCGGTCGAAGTGGACGACGTGGGAGGCGGCCGTGAGGTTGAGCCCGGTGCCACCGGCCTTGAGGGACACCACGAAGAAGGGCGGGCCCGCCTCGTCCTGGAAGGCCTCCACCAGGGCCCGCCGCGCCCCCACGGGGGTCCCTCCGTGGAGCACCAGCCCCTCCCGGCCGAAGACCGGGGCGAGAAACGCCGCCAGGGGGCCGGTCATCTCCCGGAACTGGGTGAAGACCAGGGCCTTCTCCTGCCGGGAGGCGATCTCCTCCCCCAGGGCGCCCAGGCGCTCGAACTTGCCGCTCTGCTCCGGGTCGTAGGCGCCGTCGCCCAGGAGCTGGCTCGGGTGGTTGCAGATCTGCTTGAAGCGCAGGAGGTAGGCGAGCACCAGGCCCCTGCGCTGGATGGCGGAGGTATCCTCTTGGGCCAGGGCGGTGCGCAGCTCGCCCACCGCCCGGGCGTAGAGGGCCGCCTGGGGCCTGGCCAGGCCGCAGTAGACCTTGACCTCGGTCTTCTCGGGCAGGTCGGCGATGATGCGCTTTTCGGTCTTGAGGCGGCGCAGGATGTAGGGGGTCACGAGGCGGCGCAGGGGCTCGTAGCCGCCCTCCTCGCGCCGCTCCAGCTCCTGGACGAAGCCCTTGAACCGCTTGGCGCTGCCCAGGAGCCCGGGGCACAGGAAGTCGAAGAGCGACCAGAGATCCCCGGCGCGGTTCTCCACCGGGGTTCCGGTGAGGGCCAGCCGGGACCGGGCCTTCAAGGCTTTCACCGCCCGGGCCTGGCGGGAGCCGGGGTTCTTGATGGCCTGGGCTTCGTCGAGGATGGCCAGGCGCCACGAGACCTCGTGCAGCCAGGGCTGGCGCAGGAGCATGCCGTAGGTGGTGACCACCAGATCCACCCCGGCCAGGGCGCCGGCCGGGTCGGCCGCCAGGGCTTCGAGGGCATCCTTGCCGGTCTCGGAGGGATGGACGAACACGGCCCGGAGCGAGGGGGTGAACCGGTCGAGCTCGCTCCTCCAGTTGGCCAGGAGCGAGGCGGGGAGCACCAGGAGGGAGGGTCCCGCCCCGGCGCCGTCTTCCTGTTTGAGGATGAGGAGCAGGGCCAGCGCCTGGAGGGTCTTCCCCAGGCCCATGTCGTCGGCCAGGCACCCGCCGAGCCCCAGGCGGGCCAGGAGGTGCAGCCACGCCACGCCCTGCTCCTGGTAGGGGCGAAGGGTCGCCCTGAGGCCTTCACTGGGCCGGGGGTGGCCGAGACGGGCCGGGTCGCGCAGCCCCTCCAGGAGCCCGGCGAGCCGGTCGCCGGCTTCTACGGAGGACCACTCCCGGGTCTGCTCCAGGGCTGCGGCCGCGCCCTCGAGCTCCGCCGGCGCGCCGGCCAGCAGGCGCATCCCCTGGGCGAACGAGATCCCGCCCCCCGCGGCCACCTCGGCCTCGACGCGCTTCCAGTGGGCCAGGGCCTCGGCGAGTCGGGCCCGGTCCACCTCCACCCACTGCCCCTTGAGGAGCACCAGGCCGTCCTGCCCCCGGGCCAGGCTCTCCCACTCCGCGTCGCTCAAGGCCTCGTCCCCCAGGGCGAGACGCACCCGAAACTCCAGGAGCCCTTCCATCCCGAGGGCGCTCCCCTTCTTCGTGTTCAGGCTCACCCCCACCCGGGGGCGGGGGCGCCGGCGCCACCAGTCGGGCAGGCGTACCAGTACGCCGCTGGCCTCCAGGAGCGCCACCTGCTGGAGGAACGCATAGGCTTCGGCCGGCGTCCACGCCAGGGGGTGGAAGAGGTCGCCCGACGCCACGAGCTCGCGGATGAGGGGGCTCTCCTCGGCGGCGCGCTGCACCGGGGAGAGCAGGCGGACCAGGGCGCCCTTGTTGCGCGCACCCGCGTACTCCTGCAAGGCGCGGCTCAGGGGCTGGTACTGGACGCGCCCGGCCTGGGAGAGGCGGGGCGCGTAGGTGGCCAGGAACGCAAAGGGGTACTCGGGGTCGCGCTTGTTCTCGGCCAGGTGCAGGCACACCCTCCCCACCTGGTGCCAGAGGGGCGCGTGCTCCTGGAGCCAGTCCGACAGGGGACTGCCGGAGGCCGCGACCTCTCGGCGCACCCAGCGGTCGAGATCCCCCCAGGCCTCCTCGAGGAGCTCGGCGCCCAGGTACTCGCCCCCCTCCATGGGGGGGGCGCGCAGGAGGAAAGCCGCCGTCTCCCCCGGAGTGGGCGGGGGCACCGGGGAAAGCCGGGAGTCGCCCCCCTCGGGGGTGCGGCACAGCGCGGCGAGGTACCGGCCGGCGAGCTCCCGCCAGTAGGCAAGGGAGGGCGGCAGCCCCCCCTCGGGGGGGGCCGAGGCTGCCAGCGTGAACAAGCCCTCGGCCCGGCTCCCGGCAAAGGCCGCGGCTGCTTGGTGAACCCAGGGGGGCGAGGTGCCCTCCCCGGTCTGGAAGACCAGGTGGCCGCTGGGGGTCAGGCGCAGGCCGGCCGAGGGGGAAATGGCGGACGTCCGGGTCAGGAGCGTACGGAGGGGTTGTGCAGGGTGCCCGAGGCGGGGCTCGGGGGATCGAGCAAGACGCGCCGGCCGTCGAGCCGCAGGCGTCCCTCGGCGAGGTACTGGAGGGCCTCGGGGTAGATCCGGTGCTCCTCGCGCAGGATGCGGGCGGCCAGCGTCTCGGGGGTGTCGTCGTCGCGCACGGGGACCACCGCCTGGATCACGATGGGCCCGGTGTCCATGTCCTCGTCCACGAAGTGCACGGTGCACCCCGAGAACTTGGCCCCGTGGGCGATGACCTGGGCGTGGACGTGGAGGCCGGGAAAGGAGGGAAGCAGCGCCGGGTGGATGTTCAGGACCCGGCGGGGAAAGGCCCGCAACAGCACCGGGCTCACCAGGCGCATGTAGCCCGCCAGGGCCACCGTGTCCGCCCCGTGGCGCTCCAGGGCCGCGACGATGCGGCGGTCGTGGTCTTCGCGGGAGAGGCCCGCCGCGGGGATCACCTCGGCCGCGGCCCCGGCCAGGCGGGCCCGCTCCAGGGCATAGGCCTCGGGGTTGTCGCTCACCACCACCGCGACCCGGGCGTCGAGCCGCCCGGCCGCGGCCGCATCCAGGAGGGCCTGGAGGTTGGAGCCCCCGCCCGAGGCCAGGACCCCGAGCCGCAGGGTCACGCGAACCTCAGGCTCGGTTCCGCGGCCTCCCGCTCCCGGATCTCCCCGATGACCCAGGCCTTTTGCCCCAGGGCGTCGAGCCGCGCCATCACCTCGTCGAGCTCCCGGGCGGGAACCACCGCCGCCATGCCCACCCCGCAGTTGAAGGTGCGCAGCATCTCCGCGTCTTCCACCCGGCCCAGGTCCTGGAGGAGCCGGAAGATCGGGGGCACTTCCCAGGCCGAGCGCTCCAGCACCGCCTGGCAGCCCTGGGGCAGGACGCGCGGCAGGTTTTCCGGCAGGCCGCCCCCCGTGATGTGGGCCATCCCCTTGATCGTGAAGTCGCGCATCAGGTTCAGCGCCGTGCGCACGTAGATGCGGGTGGGGGTGAGGAGCACCTCGCCGAGCGGCCTCCCCAGCTCGGGAAAGACGTGGCCCACGTCGTACCCCCCGTCGGCAAAGAGGATCTTGCGCACCAGGGAGTACCCGTTGGAGTGCACGCCCGTGGAGGCCAGGCCGATCACTTTGTCGCCCACGGTGATGCCCGAGCCGTCGATAAGCCGGTCCCGGTCCACGATCCCCACGCAGAACCCCGCCAGGTCGTACTCGTTGGCGGCGTACATGCCCGGGAGCTCGGCGGTCTCCCCTCCGATGAGGGAGCACCCCGCCTCCTTGCAGCCGGCGGCGATGCCCCGGATGACGGCTTCGGCCACCGCCTCGTCCAGGTGGCCGGTGGCGAAGTAATCCAGGAAGAAGAGGGGCTCGGCACCCTGGACCACCACGTCGTTGACGCACATGGCCACGAGATCGATGCCCACCGTGTCGTGCACCCCGGCGGCAAACGCCACCTTGAGCTTGGTGCCCACCCCGTCGGTGGAGGAGATGAGCACCGGCTTTTCGCAGGGAGTCTCGGTCAAGGAGAACGCGGCGCCGAACCCCCCCACGTGGCTCATGACCTCGGGGCGGATGGTGGGCTTGACGAGCTCCTTGATGCGGTCGACGAGACGGTTGCCGGCGTCGATGTCGACGCCCGCAGCCTTGTAGGACGTAGGACCAGAACCCACGGGGATCCTCCTGGCGGCGGTACCCGCCGGTCGAAGACGCGCTAGGCTATCCAAGGGGGTCGGGGGGTGTCAATTCCCTTCCTTGACCCCGGCCCCTCGGCCGCAGGTAGAATCCCCTCTTCCGGTCCCCCTCCACCAACCCTGTCCGGAAGGAGAGCGCCCATGGTGCAGGTCCTCGTCGCCTATTCGAGCCGCAGCGGCAATACCGAGAAGCTGGCCCGGGCCGTGGCCCGGGGCGTGGAGAGCGAAGGCGCGGCGGCGCTGGTGAAGCGCGCCTCCGAGACGACCAAGGAAGACCTGGCGGCTGCCGACGCCATCATCCTGGGCAGCCCCGTGTACTTCGGCACCGCGACCGCCGAGATGAAGGACCTCATCGACCGCAGCGTGGGGGTGCGCCGCAAGCTGCGCGACAAGGTCGGTGCAGCCTTCGTGACCGCCGGGCACCACACGGGTGGGAAGGAAACCACCATCCTGAGCATGCTCTACGCGTTCCTGATCCACGAGATGGTGGTGGTGGGCGACCCCATCGACAGCGGCGGGCACTACGGCGCCGCGTGCCTGGGCGCACCCGACGCCGAGGCCGAGAAGGCCGGCGCGCTCCTGGGGGCGCGGGTCGCCCGGGTCGCCCGGAAGCTCAAGGGGTAAGGCTCACTCTTCCCCCTCCACCTCCTGCATGATGCGGCGCTTCAAGGTGCGGTAGGTCTCGGGGAAGCCCGGGTCCTTCTCGGCGAGATAGCGACGGATGCCCTCCAACCCCAGGCGCAGCCGGTCCACCTCGAGGCGCAGGGCGAGCTCCTTCTGGGAGAGCTGGTCGGCCAGGGTGTCGAGCTCTTTCTCGCTGAGCTTGAGGCTTCTCTCCAACTCCTTGAGGTCCTTCATGACGGCCTCCCGGCAGGGTGGACGGCGGCAGTGGCGAGGCTAACAAGCCCCCCCGGCCTGTCAAGCGCCCTGGAGGTGACCACCGTGGGCACGGGCACCTGCGTCCCCCGCCTGGACCGGGGCGGGCCGTGCGTGCTGGTACGGGCCCCGGGCGCCTGCCTTGCCGTGGACCTGGGCCTGGGCTCCCTCCACGGCCTGCTGCGCAGCGGCGTCGCCCATCGGGACCTGGACGGCGTCTTCCTCTCGCACCTCCACCCGGACCACGTAGCCGAGCTCGCCTCCCTCCTCTTCGCGTCCAACTACGACGACGAACCGCGGTGCCGCCCCCTGATCCTGGCCGGAGGGCCTGGTCTGGGCGACTTTCTCGGGGGGCTCTCCGGGGCGTTCGGCACCTGGCTCCAGCCTCGGGAGTACGACCTGGACCTGCGGGAGGTGGCGCCGGGAGGCGAGGCGGCCCTCGGGGAGCTTCGCTGCCGGGCGGGAGCGGTGCGCCACCTCCCCTCGAGCCTCGCCTGGCGGTTCGAGCGCGGCGGACGGTCGGCGGTGGTCTCCGGAGACACCGGCCCCTCGCCGGAGCTGGAGGACTTCGCCCGGGGAGCGGACCTCCTGGTGCTGGAAGCGAGCCTCCCCCCCAGCGCCGAAATGGCCGCGCACCTCACCGCCCGGCAGGCGGGAGAGCTGGCCCGCCGGGCCGGGGTGGGGCGCCTGGTGCTCACCCACTTCTACCCGGCCGCCGAGGCGGTCGACCCCGCGGTCTTCGCCGCGGAGGCGTTCGGCCGAGCGGTCGTGGTCGCGACGGACGGGGCGCGGTTCGAGGTGTAGCTCTGGCCCGGGCAGTCGGGCGGGTGGACACCTCCCACCGCAACCACGGCCCCGACCGGAGACCGGCTCTGTTCCGATTCGTGTGGGTTCGCGTGGCGGCTGAGAGCTCGGGAATACGGCAGTTTCACCCGTAGGGGCGCACAGCGTGCGCCCGCCCTCGGGCCCACCCCCAACCCTCCGGGCGCACGCTGTGCGCCCCTACGCGCCCAGACGCCGGGGT
>JBFLZB010000151.1 GCA_040756475.1 Thermodesulfobacteriota bacterium | reverse complement strand
CCAGGCCCCCGCCCCCTCCACCCCAAAGAGCTCCCGATCGGGCAGGGAAGCCGCCCACACCGCGAACGCCGCCAGCAGGGCCACCGCCTGCACGTTGAAGAAGACCCGGAAGAGCCCCTGGAACGCCCGGCGCCCCACCAGGGCTTCCAACCCCCTGCGCGCCCAGAGCGTCAGCAGCGCCGAGTGCACCGCCCCATACGCCCCAAACCCCAGGAACACCTGCGCCCAAGCCGGCATCGAGCCCCCACCCCCCCACCCCCGCGTGCGTTTGCCCGAAGCCTACCCTTCTCCCCCGCACCCCGGCAACGCCCGCCTAGTTCCTTCGTCCCAAATCCCCCTCCAGGTGCCGGGGCGGGGTCCGGGAGCCCTGGAGCGCAGGCCCGTGCCGCCTCGACCGAACTGCGGCAGCTTGGCCGAAACCGGCCAGGCTCGGCGCACCGGCGCCGCCGGAGACACCGCCTCCGAACATCGCGGATTGCGGGGCGGAGCGCAAGCGCTCCCGGACCCTCGCTTGCCACCACGCAGTGGATCGTCATTCTGCCTTCCCTCCCCCGGCCGCCCCCGCTACAATGCCCGGCGGAGGTGTCTAGGGCACTGGTGGCTCTCCCGGACTTCAAATCCGGTGTGCGGCGTGAACAGCGTCGTAGGTGGGTTCGATTCCCATACACCTCCGCCATCCGTCATGCCGAGGGGTTGCAGGGGCAACCCCTTCTCCATTTCTGGCGGGAGCCCTGCGGGACGCGGCGTCCAAGTCGACGGATGGTGCGGGTGCCTTCGCCTGCGCCATGCGTATCCAGTGGGATGGGACACGAGGACGCAACGACCCATCGTCTGTCCTCGTCCTGTCTCAAGCAGCGAGAGAAGGGTGCTCCACGTTGACCGGCCGACCCCACGAGAGGTAGAAGAATCCCCGTACCCCAAGTCCGGGAGGGACGGATGCCGGAACGGCGCAGCGCACGGCAGCACCATGCAGGGGCCGCACCCGTGGCGACGCGGGGCGGCCCCTTTGCCGTTCGCTCCCGGAGCCAGGCGCCGTGAGCCCCACCCCCGAGCAGAAGGCCCGCGAGACCATCGACGCCCTGCTGGAGGCGGCTGGCTGGCGGGTCTTCGACGCCAAGGCGGCGAACCTCTCCGCCGGCCAGGGCGTCGCCCTCCGCGAGTTCCCCTTGGCCCCGGGCCACGGCACGGCCGACTACCTGCTCTACGTGGATGGCCGGGCCGCCGGGGTGATCGAGGCCAAGAGGGCGGGCGCCACGCTCTCGGGGGTCGAGGTCCAGTCCAAGAAGTACACCGAGGGCCTGCCCGCCGCGCTCCCGGCCTGGCACCGGCCGCTCCCCTTCCACTACCAGTCCACCGGCGTCGAGACCCGGGTCACCAACCGCCTCGACCCCGAACCCCGAGCCCGGAACGTTTTCGCCTTCCACCGGCCCGAGCACCTGGCGGAGATCCTGGAGACAGCCAGGGATCTCCCCCGGGCGGCCGATGCGGTCGGAGCGCACGGCCACGCCCACGGCGTCGACAGCGCTGACGGCTACGGCCAGCCCCAGACCCTGCGCGCCCGCCTGAAGCGCCTGCCCCGGGCCCACCCGCTCATCGAGGTCGGCCTCTGGCCCGCCCAGATCCAGGCCGTGCGCAACCTCGAGGCGTCGCTGGCGGCCAACCGCCCCCGGGCGCTGATCCAGATGGCCACCGGCTCGGGCAAGACCTTCACCGCCATCAGCGCCATCTACCGGCTCATCAAGTTCGCCGGCGCCCGGCGGGTGCTCTTCCTGGTGGATCGGGGGAACCTAGGGGACCAGACGCTCAAGGAATTCCAGCAGTACGTCTCGCCTTACAACAACTTCAAGTTCACCGAGGAATTTATCGTCCAGCGGCTGGCCTCGAACTCGCTGGACCACACCGCCCGGGTCTGCATCGGCACCATCCAGCGCCTCTACTCCATGCTCCGGGGCCGCGAGCTCAGCGCCGAGGACGACGAGACCTCGGTGGCCGGGCTGGAGCCGCTCTTCCGGTCACCAGAACCGATTGAATACAACCCGACCATCCCCATCGAGACCTTCGACGTCATCGTCACCGACGAGTGCCACCGGTCCATCTACAACCTCTGGGCCCAGGTGCTCGAGTACTTCGACGCGTACCTGATCGGGCTCACGGCCACCCCGAACAAGCAGACCTTCGGCTTTTTCCGCTCGAACCTGGTGATGGAATACCCCCACGAGCAGGCCGTGGCCGACGGCGTCAACGTCAACTACGACGTCTACCGCATCCGCACCCGGATCAGCGAGGCCGGCTCCACCGTGGAGGCGGGCTACTCGGTCCAGGTGCAGGACCGCGACACCCGGGAGAAGCGCTGGAAGCTATCGCCCTTTGCCCAAGCTGGGGGATTGGGGAAGGTCTATCAGCTCTTCGGTGCAGACCTCGGACCCGTGTTGGAGGACCTCGCAAGGGCACTGGTCGCGTAGGGCGGGGCTTGCCCCGCCGTGTTGTGTTCCGGTGCCGGACCTGGCGGGGCAAGCCCCGCCCTGCGGAATCGGTTCCTCGTCGGGCGTTGTGCGAGCCTTCCAGAGGGAGCCCAGATCCCGCGCCCCGTGGACGAACGCCAGCACGAAGATTTCGGAGGATGTGATCTGGTAGATGAGGCGATAGGTCTTGATGTAGATCTCGCGGATATCCTAGCTGCCGGCTTCGGGTACCAAGCGGCCGCGCTCGGCAAGCCGCGTCAAGGTGCGAGCCGCCGTCCGAGCCTCGCGCACGAGTGCAGCGGCGTAATAGCGGGAGTCCCGGGCGATGTACTCGGCGGCCTCATCGAGGTCGGCAAGCGCGACCTCGGTCCAGCTTACGGTTCGAGCCACCTTGCCATCCGCTGGTCAAACGCGTCCTGGGAGACCGTCCGGCCCGCTTCCACATCCTCGAGCGCGCGGTCGATCTTCTGCCGGACGTAGATGTGGTACTGGATGTCTTCGAGGGAAGCGTCGTCGGGGAGTTGTTCGAGGATGCTACGGACTTCGTCCTTTGCGACTTGCATGGGCGCTCTCCGGTGGCGAACAAGATGAGGTGAGTATACCAAATGTGTGGAGGAAGTATGTAGGGCGGGGCTCGCCCCGCCGTGCTCCGTGAACGTCATGTCCAACTACCGACGCGCTGACCAGGTGGGCGGCACCTACTTCTTCACCGTGGTCACCTGGAACCGGCGACCCCTGTTTGCCGAGGAGAAGGCCCGGACACTGCTCCGCACGGCCGTCGAGACGACGCGGGACCGACGGCCCTTCACCATGGACGCGGTGTGCCTGTTGCCGGACCACCTGCACGCCATTTGGACCCTGCCCGACGGCGACCGGGACTTCTCGACCCGGTGGGAACACCGGGCAGACAGTGGACGGAGCCGAGCTGGGTCTATTGCTAGTTTCCACCACAAGACATAGAATGACGGCATGAATGTGGTGGAAAAGGACCCGGCCGTCCGGGACATGTTGAGCGCTGAGCTGGCGCGGTGCCGGGAGATGGTCGCGGAACTCGAGGGCTCCGCGGCGGCGCTGCCGCGCGGTTCACTCAGCGTGCGCAAGAAGCGCTACAAGGACCGGGAGTACTCCTACCATTCCCTGAAGTACCGCGAAGGGTCCAAGGTGATCAGCCGCCACGTGGCTGCCGGGGACGTGGAGGCGCTCGCCGGGAAGCTCGAGCGGCGGCGGCGCTACGAAGAGGAACTCCGCGTCCTGCGCACGCGCATCGCCTATCTGGAGAAGCTGCTCGGCGTGGGCAAGGGGTGAGGATGGGAGCACCGACGACCGAAGCAGGGGTGTTCCCGAAACCGGTGGGCGACCTGCTGCGGACCTTGCACGGCGTGGGCTTCTTCGAGGACTCGGTGCTGGTCGGCAGTTGGGTGATGCCGCTGTACGGAAGACGGTTGGGCATCGTGTACCCGCTGCGAACCATGGACATCGACTTCGCGGTTCAGCTCGCCTCGGCCGGTCGGTCGGGGAAGACCGACTTGGAGGCGACGCTTCTCGCTCTCGGGTACCTGCCGTCCACCTCGCAATCGGGCGTGCAGCGGTTCACCCGGGAGGGATTCACCGTCGAGTTCCTCGTCCACCGCCGGGGTGGACAAGATCGGGGCGCGGTGTTGCTGCGGAGCTGGAACATCACGGCCCAGCCGCTGCCATTTCTGAATCTTCTCCTCGACCACGCGTTTTGGGTTGACCTCGGGACCTATCAGGTCAGAGCGCCACTGCCGGAGGCGTTCTTCGTCCACAAACTGATCGCCGCCCAGCGTCGGCCGGAGGATCTCAAGAAGAGCAAGGATCTGGAGCAGTGCGCTGCGCTCGCGGACAAGCTGGAAGAGGACCGGCTGCGTGCCGTGATGCGGGCGGTCAAGCTAAGCCCTGCGGTGCGCAAGGCGCTCCGGGTCTCGGCCGAGGCGATTTCTTTTCCGCCACGGAAGCTTGGAATGGACTAGTTTTGTGGTGGAAACACCACGGTACAACGATCGAGGACCCGACGAGTGAGATGACTTCCGCCGCCATCGTCCAGAAGCTCTGGAACTACTGCAACGTCCTGCGGGACGACGGAATGAGCTACGGCGATTACGTCGAGCAGCTCACCTACCTCCTCTTTCTCAAGATGGCCGACGAGCGCTCGTCGCCGCCGTGGAACCAGCCGAGCCCGGTGCCGGCCGGCTACGACTGGCGAAGCCTGCTGGCCAATGGGGACGCGCTCTTCGACCACTACCGCCACGTGCTGGAGAAGCTCGGGAGCGAGAAGGGGCTGCTCGGCCTCATCTTCGGCAAGAGCCAGAACAAGTTGACTCGGCCCATCCCTGGCCCTCGCCCTGCGGGCGTGCTTGCGCACGTCCGATTCCGCTCTCCTGCGGAATCGTTCAGGACCCGGCGAAGCTCCGCCGGCTGATCATGGATCTGATCCACCGGGAGAACTGGCCCTCGATGAGCGCCGACGTGAAGGGCGACCCGTACGAGGGGCTGCTCGAGAAGAACGCCCAGGACACGAAGTCGGGCGCGGGCCAGTACTTCACGCCCCGGCCGCTCATCCAGGCCATCGTCGAGTGCATGGGGCCCCGGCCCGGCGAGACCGTGTGCGACCCTGCCGCGCTGGAGCAGTTCCGGGCGATCGCGGAGGAGTTGGGGGAAGCCGCTGAGGAGGTGGCGTGATGGCCAAGAAGGGAATCACCCGAGACCGCATGTGCAGATGCTTCAGGCCGTGTTGCGTCGGCTGATCGAACACGTCGGGGCCCTCCCCGGGGACGTCTGCGGCACGTTGACTCCGCACATCCCCGGCCCTCGTCCGGACCTGAGAACTGCGGCGGCGATCGCCGCGGCGGTGTGGGCCTGCCTGCTCTGCGCGGTCCCCGGGGCCTCTGCGGAGGCCGAGTCCGAGCTCTGGGCGGCGCTTCGTTCGGGAGGGCACGCGGCGCTGCTGCGGCACGCGGTTGCCCCCGGCACCGGAGACCCTCCGGGGTTCGTCCTCGGCGACTGCGGCACCCAGCGAAACCTCTCCGAAGAAGGCCGCGAACAGGCGAAGCGGATCGGGGCGCTCCTTCGCGCCAACGGCATCTCCTCGGCCCGGGTGTTCGCCAGCCAGTGGTGCCGATGCCTCGAGACGGCGCGGCTCCTCGGGCTCGGCCCGGTTGCGGAGCTTCCCGCCCTGAACTCCTTTTTTGCCAATCCAGAGCACGGCGCGGAGCAGACGCGGGCGCTGCGGGAGTGGCTTGCCGGCCAGCCCTCCGGCGACCCTGTGGTACTGGTCAGCCATCAGGTCAACATCACGGCGCTTACGGGAGTCTTCCCCCGCTCCGGTGAGCTCGTGGTGCTGCGCCGGACCCCGTCCGGTCATCTCGAGATGGCGGGGACCATTCAGCCCCCATGAGTCGTTTGCGGCACGCGGCGGGGCTCGGGAGACTGCCTGGTCGATAGCGGTGTCGAAAACCTCCCCAAGCGGAGGAGGATCATGTTGGAACGAGACGTCCTGGGCTGGAGCGCCCACTGGGAGGAACTTGCACAGCCCTTTCTGACCGGACCGGACACCTTTCCCGCTCGGGTTGCGTTCGCATCCCACACCAAAGTTCGCCTGCTGGGACGGCGTGGGGAAGAGTCTGCCGTCCTGACCGGACGCGCGCGCCGCACGTATCCTGAACCCGCGGTGGGCGATTGGGTGGTGGCCTTCGAGGCTTCTGGGGGCACCGTCGCGGTGTGCGCCGTGCTCCCACGGCGGAACCGCCTCGCGCGGGGCAACACGGACCGGCGGCGAACCGACGAATCGCTCGCCGCGGAGCAGGTGCTGGCCGCCAACCTGGATCGGGTGATCATCGTCTGTGGGCTGGATCGCGACTACAACCCCCGTCGCATCGAACGCTATGTCACCCTGGCCTGGAGCGGCGGCGTGGAACCGGCCCTGGTGCTGAACAAGGCCGACCTGCGCACCGACGTGGATGGCCTGGTGGCCGAGACGAGGGCCTTGGCGCCGGGCGCGGCGGTCCTTGCCGTGAGCGCGAGAGACGGCGAGGGCGTGGAGGCGGTTCGCCGCCTCGCGGCAGCGGGGCAGACCGTCTGTCTCGTCGGCTCTTCGGGCGCCGGGAAGACCACGCTTCTGAATCGGCTCCTGGGAACCGACGCCCGGCCGACCGCGGCCACGAGCGAGGCCACGGGAAAGGGTCGCCACACCACGACCCACCGGGAGTTGTACGTCCTGCCTGGAGGCGGAGTCGTGATCGACACCCCGGGCCTGCGGGCCGTGGGCCTGGACCTCGGGGAAGAGGGACTCGACGCGGCATTTTGCGACATCGCTCAGCTCGCCAGAGACTGCCGCTTCCGGGACTGCCGCCATGAAGGCGAGCCGGGATGTGCCGTGCAGGCGGCAGCAGACCACGGCGATCTCGACCCGGCAAGATGGGAGAGCTACCGCCGCCTCGGCCGGGAGGCGCGCTACCGGCAACTTGCCGCCGACGCGGGCACGGCGGCAGCAGAGCGAAAGCGCTGGCGGTCGATTCACAAGGAACTGCGGAGGATGACCCACGGGTAGAGGGAGCATCGCCATGAGCGAGATCATGGGAGTGGCCTGGTTCCGGGACGAGGACACGTACCGCAGGGCCCGCTCGGTCTTCGTCGACCCGGAAAACCTGCCGGCCCGGTTCGAGGACTGGCAGGCGCTGGTCGCCCGGCAGTGCGAGCTGATCCGGGAAAGCGGCACCCGCGTCCTTCGCGCCGATATCGATCCCGAGACGTTTCCCTCCTGGTGCGCTTCCCGCGGGCTGTTCCCGAACTCCGAGGGGAGGCTGGCCTTCGTCAAGTACGCCGAGCTCGAGTATCGGAAGACCGGCAAGGGAACCGTGCTCGAATAGCCTGGCGGCCTCGGCTCCCGGGCCCCCGGTTGCGGGTCGCCGGGACCGGCGCTGCGCCGCCCGCGCGGGCCCCCGGCCGTTCAGGCAACCTCTTCGTAGCTCACCAGGGTCACGTCGGCGGCCGCGTCCCGGATCGGAATCAGGGCCTGGTACGCCGGAGACCCGTGCCACGACGCGACGGCGTCGGGACTGGGAAACCGCAGGGCCACGACGAGCTCGTAGCGGTGCTCCCCCGCGAGCACCGCCGCTCGCCGCCCCCGAAAGAGCACCTCCCCCCCGAAGGGGGCAAGGGTCCCCGGAACCTGCGCCACGTACTGCTTCCATCCCTCCGGGTCCCGCACCCGGATGTGCCCCACCAGATACGCCGCCATGCTTCCTCCTTCGGGCGCGGTCGGCCCCTCCCGGGTGTACCTCCCCGGTGCCCCCTGCCTCTGCCTTGACGTCTTCTCCGATGTCGTTGGCCTCCCGGGGCACGGTTCCGTGCCGAGAATCCGTGTTCCGGAAGACGGACAGAGCCCCAAGGGTTCCACTGCCCCGCCGCCGGGACAAGGGGAAACGACGGGGCTCCCCCGTGGGCGCGGCGGGCAAGGACTTTACCCGCCGGCGGGCAGGGGTACACTCCCCGCCGCCCCAGGTGGCGTACGTCACGGTGAAATGCGCCGGCGCCGCTCTCTGCAACCCAGGCCAGATCTCGAACCGGAGGCCCCGATGAAGACGCCCCTCTCCGATCTGCACATCCTCTCCATCTACCGGGTCTCGGGCCAGCGCGTGCTGCTCCCCAAGCGCATGGCCCGGTGCACCCCCGACACCAAACGGGCCATCCTGGCCATCGAAGCCGACGTAGCGGCGGCGGGCGGGCATCTCTACCTCTCGGACCTCTTCCGGAGCCACGACATGCAGTTCCAGGCCTACCTGGACTGGAAGACCGGGAAGAAGAAGGCCTACAGCCCCCCACCGGGGGGGAGCCTTCACGAAGCGGGGCGCGCCTTCGACCTGGACCTGGGAGGCCTCAAGGTGAAGCTCGACGCCTTCTGGGAGATGGCGGCGCGGCACGGGGTGGTCCCGATCATCCCCTCCCCCAACCCCCGGGCAAGCGAGGCGTGGCACTTCGAGCGGCGCGGCAGCCACCAGCTCGTATACGACTACTACCACGCCGGCAAGGGGACGAACTTCGCCAGCCCCTACCGCGCCCTGGCGGCGAGCGCGATCCTCGCGATCGGGGAGCCCCTGGACCTCTTCGAGGGCCGCGAGGACGCCGCCTACGCGCAGTCGGCCCTGATCCGGCTGGGGCAGGAGATCGGAAACATCGACGGCCAGATCGGCCCCAGGAGCCGCAAGGGCCTGGCCGCCCTGGGCGTGTCCGAGGGGCCTCTGCCCGAGGTGATTGCCGCCCTGGACACCCTCCTCCAGGCCCGATTCCCGGAGGAGTTCTACGACAAGACCCCCCTGGACGCGGCCGACCCCTTCGACCACGCCCGACCTGAGGCGCTCGTAGCCTGAAACCGATCCCGCGCAGGCGAGCGGGCGGGGGAACCGCCCCCGGAGGAGGATTCCATGGCCAAGCACGTCTGCTTCCTCGTCCACGGCGTCGGCACCCACGAGCCGGTCTGGGCCGAGGCGGTGTACGGACCCATCGAAACCTTGAAGGAGGCGAGCCGTCAGTATGCCTACTTCCAGGGCCGGCCCCTCGAAGACAAGGTCGACTTCGTTCTGCTCCACTACGACGACGTCTTCTCGGACGCGGTCGACCGCTGGCGGGCGGACGCCGCCGCGATCCAGGGCCTGGGGCTCTCCGGGCCCGCCGAGCGCCTGTTTTCGTGGCTCCCGGCCGCGGATTCGGAAGCCCAGTCCTTTTGGTGGACCCACGTGGCCGACGTGGCGCTCTACCGGCTCACGCGCACCTACCGTCAGCAGGTGCGCACCCGAGTCCTGGAACAGATCGCCTCCCGGGTGGAGGCCGAGCCCGGCCCGCCCCGGTGTTCGGTGCTGGCCCACAGCCTGGGCACGGCCGTGGCCCACGACTGCCTGCACCTGCTGGGCACGGTGCGCTGGGGAGGAAACGCCAACCCGATGAGCCCCCGGCACTGGCGGTTCGAGAATTTCTTCATGGTGGCGAACACGAGCCGGCTCTTGCAGACGGACGACAGCCAAGTGAAGAAGGCCTATGAGTCCATCGTTCGACCGGGCGCGGTGGAGGACCCGGCGTCCTACTGCGCCGCCTACTGGAACTTCCGCCACGAAGCGGATCCGATCCCGTATCCCCGCATGTTCGAGCCCGCGGGCTGGAAGGGCTACACGGGCGTTGCGGTGCGCCACTTCCACGACCCCAACATCCACGGCCTCAGCCACTACCTGCGCCACCCCAGGGTGCACATCCCGATCCTGCGCCGGCTCGTCCACTCCCGGGTCGTGACCCCCGAGGAGGAGGCACAGGCGGTGAATCCGGACCACTTCCCCCAGTTCGGGGGCCGGTTCTCGGGGGTGGGGAGGGCGCTCGACCTGGCCCGCCACCTGGAGGAGGTCAAGGTCGCGCTCGGCGAGGACCCGAGTCTCTCCGAGCTTCTCCGGCTCCTGGTCGAGTTCTACCGGCGGGTGAAGGAGGCAGCAACATGAAGCGCTCTGCGGCCGCCCTGCTGGCCTCCTTCCTGCTGGCCGTCACCCTGGGCGGCACGGCCGGCGCCGCCTTCGACCCCTACGAGTGGACCCCGGCGCCCGAAGACTCCCGGTCCTACGAGGGCGTAGGCGAGCGGTTCGCCGCCCTCCTGACGGTGCACGACTACCCCTCGGTGCTCCTGGCGCTGCGGGCGGAGGCCGAGCGCAGCCCCGCGTGGCAGGGGGACGAGCCGATCTACCGCAAGCTCCTCCAGGCCATGGACGAGCTCGCCGGGCGCTTCGCGGCGCTCCCGTCACCGGCCCCGGAGCAGCTCGGGGACCCCGGGGAGCTGGACCGCCTCCTCTCCCGGATGGACACGGGGCTCTTCCAGTGCCTGGACGAGAGGTGTTTCGGGGGCAGGGACTTCGAGGTCGCCTTCGAGGACCTGGCACGACTCCCCGAAACGCAGGGCGAAGACTTCCGCTACCGCGTGGATACGGTGGACCGGTTGCTCTGGGACCTCAAGAAGCCGGCCCTGCGGCAGGCCGCCGGCGCGATCCGCGATGCCCGGGCGCGGTGGGACGCCTTCGTCAAGGAGGGCATGTCCCAGTACCCGTGGGAGGCGGTCTTCAACACCCACCTGGCGCCCCAGGGAACCATCGAGTTCCCGCCGTCGCGACAGTGGGTCCTCCTCCACCCCCAGGTGGGCGTCGAGGTGCGTACCGGCGGGCCGAGAAACCTTCGGGCGAAGGAGTCGCTCTTGGTGGAGCTCTTGGGCCACGTCTGGTATCGGTGGCGTGGGACGGGACACGGCGGAGCCGGTCTGCGCTGGTGGGGAGTCTCGGCGGCGGCCTCCCTCCGGGACGACCTGCCGCCGGGAGTCGGGGTCGTCGCCCACTGGGGGAGGCTCTTCACCGCGGGCGTCCTGTGGCACGACGGGGACGAGGACGGGGCGTGGTTCGACCAGGCGCCCTTCGCCGTTCTCGGGCTCGACCTGTTCCGCCTGGTGGAAGACCGGGGCCCCGCCTACCACCGGAAGTGGCAGGAGGCCCGGGAGGTGCGGGAACGCCACCAACCTCGCTAGCGCTCTCGCCTTTGCCCCCGAAGACCCAAAGGAAGAGGGCCGGCCCCGGGGGGCCGGCCCTCTTATACCGCGGTGGTCCGCGCTCTCCTACT
>JBFLZB010000150.1 GCA_040756475.1 Thermodesulfobacteriota bacterium | reverse complement strand
GGAAGGCCGCCAGGAAGGCCGCCAGGAAGGCGAGGCCGCGCTGCTCCTGCGGCTCGCCGAGCGCCGCTTCGGTCCTCTTCCCGCCTGGGCCCGCGCCAGGATCCAGGCGGCCGACGCCGACACCTTGCTCGCCTGGGGTGAGAATCTCCTGGATGCAAATGACCTGGAGGAGCTGTTCGGGTGAGAGGGGTAGGAGCCGGTTCCCGGTTCCCGGTTCCCGGTTCCCGGTTCCCGGTTCCCAGTTCCGGGTTGAGATCTCGACCGGGAACAGCGGCCTGTGGCCGCCGACACCGGGAACAGCCGCCGCAGGCGGCCGACACCGGCCCCTTCGGGGAGTTCCCGAACCCGAATCGTCTCGCCCTCGATGGGAGAGCGGCCAGCCCCCGGATGGGGCGCATACCGCGCAGCCCAGGACGGGCGGGAGCGGCCGGGGGTGAGGGTGGCCGCGCTGCGCCTCGTCCCTCGGGGTGATCAAAGGTCACGGGCAACACAGCAGGTCGGCGCAATCCTCGTCGTAGCCAAGTATCTCGTCGGCACTGCGGGTGTCGAGGTCGGGCAGCGCCGCGCAGCGGCGAGCAATGGCGAGGATCTCCTGGATTTCGATGTCGCTACGGCCCGTTCGCGCCAGGCGTGCCAGTCGCTCCTCGAGGGCGTGGATCACCGCATCCGTCATCGTCTCGCCCGTTCTGGCGGCCACCTCCCGTGCCAGCTTCTCTGCCTTTGGGTTTCGTAGGCTCATTGCCATGGGCTTCGCTCCTCTGCGTATAGATGCGACCTTCACCCTTCACCCCAATGCAAAAGTAGGGAATTCCCCCAGTGCGGCCCGATGGGTCAGGCATTAAAGTCGCTCACTAACTTTCGCCCCATCCTCTCCCGGCGCGATGGGCGGGCAGCGAGGGACGTAGCGTGTCCGCGCCTTGTCAGTCCTTGCCGAACTGGTACGTTACGCCCGGGACTTCAGCAACGGGTCCAGGGCGCTTCCATATGACCCGGCCACACACGCGACACAAAGGAGACCCACCATGCTCGAGAGATTGCGGTTGTTCCTCGTTCTTGCGGCTGCCGCTCTGGTCCTGGGGCTGGGCCCGGCTGCCCACGCCCAGACGGTCTGCCCCCCCGACGGCCCGCCGCCCCCGCTCCTCACCGGCCCCGAGAACCCCGACAACGGCTTCCCCCTGTGGTTCCAGGACGAAACGGGGCTCACCCTGCAGGTCTGCCTCAACCCCGACCTGTGCTTCTTCGACCCCGTCGACCCCACCAACCCCTACTCCGTGCAGGTCGGCTTCGGGCCGGAGGCCTTCTGGTGGCTCGCCGAAGGCACGATCGAGGCGGCCAACATCGACGTCCTCGTAACCATGGCCGCCGAGGCGGCCTGGGCCGCGGAGGTGCCGAACCCCGGCGACCAGTTCCCCTTCACCCGGCTGCGCATCCGCATCGACATCCCCGTGGCCGGCACCTACACCCTGACCCACCCCTACGGCGTCGAGGTCTTCGAGGTCGACGTGCCCGGCACGCGCGCCGTCAACGAGAGCTTCGACATCCCGGTGCCTGCGCCCTTCTTCGGCCGCACCCACACGAGCCGCGTCGGCAACTTCCTGGTGTGGGACACGAACTTCGCTACGCCGCCCGCCGGCTACGTGGGCGACGGCGCCACCCCTGCGCGCGTGACGGGGAGCCCCTGCGGCACCAACTTCCTGCAGATCACGGCCGTGGATACCAATGGGCAGCCCATCGACCTCGACGGCCAGGGCAACAACACCCTGTTCACCGACCTCTTCATCGTGCAGGGGCAGCTCTTCCAGGGCACCCCGACGGTCGTCGACCGCACCACATATGCCCGCAGCGCGAGCGGCCAGGTGGACGTGTGGGCCCGGTCGGTTCCCGGCGCCGCCGTGACCGTGAGCGGTGGACCCAACCTGCCGGCCGGCGAGATCCCCCTCCTGGGCGACCTCGCGGGCAACTACTTCGGCCACATTCAGATTCCCAACGCCGCCACGCTCCCCCTCACCGTGAACGTCACGGCCGACAACTCCGCCAACAACCCCGACCAGGTGCCGTCCACCCTGGTGAGAGAGCTGGTGGACGAGGTCGCCATCACCGAGGCCCGCTACGATCCCTTCGCCCAGACCCTCACGATCACGGCGGCCTCGAGCGACGCCTTCGCTCCGCCGGTCCTCACCGCCGAAGGCCTCGGCGACCTGGTGGGGGGCACCCTGGTCGTGAACGACGTCCAGATTCCCCCGGTCTCGGTCACCGTCACCTCCTCCGCGGGAGGATCGGATACGGAGCCGGTGAGCGTGTTCGCTCCGCCGGTGGAGTCGGTGACCCTGGCGGCGGCTCCGGCCTCACCCCAGGCCGCCGGCGCCCAGGTCATCTTCACTGCGACGGCAGCCGGCGGCAGCGGGAACTACCAGTACCGCTTCTGGCTCCGGACCGGCGGCGTGTGGGCCGTGGTGCAGCCCTACGGCGCATCGAATACCTGGACCTGGAACACCACGGGCGTGGACAATGCCACCTTCTTCGTCCAGGTCGACGCGCGAAACGCCGGCTCGACCGTAAACCGCGACGTGGCCGCCGTGGCGTCCTACGTGATCAACAACGACCCGCCCATCACGGCCGTCGATCTCGCCGCCGACCCGGCGAGCCCGCAAGAGTCCGGGCCTGCCGTGACCTTTACCGCCACCCCCACCGGGGGCGGAGCCAACATCGAGTATCGGTTCTGGCTCCGGACCGGCACCACGTGGGCCGTGGTCCAGCCCTACGGCGCCGGGAACACCTGGCAGTGGCCCACCGCGGGGCTCCCCGTGGGCACCTACTACGTCCAGGTGGACGCCCGCAACGTGGGGTCCCCCAACGCCCGCGACGCCGCCAAGGTCCTCCGCTACGACCTGGTGGCCCCGCCGCCGGCCCCGGCGACCGGGGTGACCCTCTTCTCCGACCTCGAGAGCCCCCAGACGGCGGGCACCCTCGTGAACTTCGCGGCCCAGGGCCAGGGCGGAACGGGAGACTATCAGTACCGGTTCTGGCTCAAGACCGGGCCCACGTGGGCCACGGTGCAGCCCTACAGCGCGGACGCCACGTGGGACTGGAATACCACGGGCGCGGCGCCGGGCACGTACTTCGTCCAGGTCGACGTGCGGTCGACCGGATCCACGGTCAACCGTGACGCGGCCCAAGTCGTGAGCTATGAGATCGTCGTGATCGAGTAGCCGCAGGTACCATCCGGCCGTGCGAGAGGCGAGGGCTCCAACCCTCGCCTCTCGCTTTTTCCGCCGTCGGGAGAAGCTTCCGCGGCGGAGCACCTCCCGATCCTTCCCCTTCTCCGTCGTCCAGCAGCCCCCTCCTGCCCGCGCGATCCTGCGCCGCGAATCCGGGCAAAGCGCCGCGCCGCGTCGCCTCTGCCCCCACTCCGGCCCTTCCGGGAAGATCCCGCTGCCTGGGTCTGTAGGACAAACACCGACAGCCCGGCGGGCCGTTCTCCTACCAAGAAACCGGCGTCGTCCGACACGAGAATCGTCGCTGTCCTACCGAAGGGGGTGACGCATCGTGGTAGCGTCTCCTCACGCACGTGGACCCCCACCGGTGCGGTGCAAGAGGAGGCAGCGGCCCCGTGGACGCGCTCATCGTCGAAGACAGCCCCATCTTTCGCGAGACCCTGCGCTCGCTCCTGTGCGCCTGGTTTCCCGGGCTCCGGATCTGCGAGGCCGAGGGAGTGGCCGAGGGGCACGCGCAGTTTCGGGAGCACCGGCCCCGGGTCGTGGTCGTCGACGTCGGCCTCCCCGACGGAAGCGGCCTCGACCTGGTGAAGCGGATCAAGCAGGAGTCCCCGGCCACCACCGTGGCCGTGTGCACCAGCCACGAGCAGCCGGCCTACGAGGCGGCCGCCCGGGCGTGCGGAGCGGACTGCTTTCTCCCGAAGAGCACGTTCGACGCCAAGCAGCTCGCCGACGCCGTCCGGGGGGCCTTGGAGGGCGCGTGAGGACGCCGGAACCGGCGGGGCTTGCCCCGCCCTACGTCACCCCGGGGATGTTTCCTTGCAGGCAACGGTCCAGGAGCACGAGAGGAGAGCGATGATGAACACAAGCATCTTCCGATCACCCATTCTCGCGGGGTTGGTGGCTGTCGCCCTGCTCTGCGGCTCCGGGTGGAGCGGCGCCCAGGAGGCCGAGCCGCCCGGGCAGGCGAAGAAGCGCATCACCCACGCCGACCGCAAGGCGGCGGCGGAGCGGGCAGCGGCAAAGGGGTTCAGGCTCCCCGGCTTCGAAGACGTGCAGCAGGCCCCGGCCCCCACGGCCCCCTCCACCGATACCCTCTCGGTGCAGGCGCTCGAGGTGGAGGCGGCGGCGCTGCCGGCCATGGTCATGCCCATGCCGGGCGCGGCGCCCCGCTACTTCAGCCACCCCAACTACGCCAACAGCCCGCTGCCGCGCAACATCGTGGCCGAGTGGGGCGCCATCGCACAGAACATCGTCCAACCCGCGCCCATGCCCGGCATGCCCATGCCCATGGACGGCGTCTCGATGTCCGAGGGGGTCGTGTACCTGTCCTACGTCCAGGCCGCGGTCTACAACGCCCTCGTGGCCATCGAGGGCGGGTACGCGCCCTACGACTCGGCGCTCGCGGCGTCTCCCACGGCCTCCCGCGAGGCGGCGGTGGTCGAGGCGGCCTACGGCGTGCTCAAGAACTACTTCCCCGACGATCCCACCCTCGACGCCAGGCGCGCCGGCTACCTCGCGGCGATCCCCGACGGCGCTCCGAAAACCGACGGCATGGCCCTGGGCCAGGCGGCGGCGGCGGAGCTCATCGCCCTGCGCGCCGGGGACGGCCGCGGCGACGACACGGTCACGTATCCGCTTCCGGGCTCCCTCGACGGCGGGTGGGTCCCCACCATGATGGCGCCGCCCATCGACCCCTGGATGGCCGTGATGACTCCCTTTCTCCTGAGCTCGCCCGACCAGTTCCGGCCCGGCGCGCCTCCGGCTCCGGAGAGCCCGGAGTTCGCCGCCCAGGTGGCGGCGGTGAAGGACATCGGCGGCACGACGAGCGCGCTTCGCACCGCCGAGCAGACCGAGATCGCCAACTTCTGGACGACCAACGGCATCGTCCAGTTCAACGAGGCGTATCGCAACGTGGCGCTGGCCCACGGCCTGAACCTGCTCGACACGGCCCGGCTCCTCGCCATGGGCAACATGGTCGGGGCCGACGCCCTGGTCGCCTGCTTCGACTCGAAGTACTACTACAACCTCCTGCGCCCGGTCACGGCCATCCAGGCCACCGATCCCACCTGGATGCCGCTGCTCCCGACGCCGAACCACCCCGAGTACGTGGCGGGGCACGACTGCTTCGCCGCCGCGCAGGCGGCGGTCTTCACGGCGGCGCTGGGCACCGACCAGATCGCCCTCGACCTCTCGAGCACCGCCACGGGCACCACCCGGCACTACGCGGCCGCCGCCGACCTGCGCAACGAGGTCAAGGGCGCGCGGGTGTGGGGCGGGATGCACTACCCCATGTCCACGGAGCTCGGGGATCTCCTGGGCAACGACGTGGCGACCTACGCGCTGGCCAACTACTTCGCAGCGGCGCCCGACCTCGCCCCCCATGCCGCCGTCGCCGGCGGCATCCGCAAGTTCGTGGACGGGCTGGCCGGCCTGGGGCCGGAAAACGCCAACAACCTGGGCCAGTACATCCCGGTGGCGGTGCCCGACACCACCACCTACCCGGGGTCCGACTATTACGAGATCGCGGTGGTGCAGTACCGGGAGCAGATGCACTCGGATCTGCCGGGCACGCTCCTGCGCGGCTACGTGCAGCTCTCCACCGACGTGGTGCCGGGCGACCAGGTTGCCCTGGCCAACGACCTCCTGGACGGGAGCTCGGCCCCTGTCGCCGGCTTCAGCGGCGTGACGCCGCCCCACTACCTGGGGCCGACGATCGTGGCCGCCAAGAACCGCCCCGTGCGCATCCTCTTCCGCAACCTGCTGCCCACCGGGATCGACGGCGATCTCTTCATCCCGGTCGATACCACGGTCATGGGCTCGGGGATGGGCCCCGAGCTCCCCAACATGGAGGAGATGGACCCCCTCAACCCCATGTGCGGCGCGGGCTACGACGGCCTCGGCACGCGCATACCCAAGCTCTACGGCTGCTACAGCGAGAACCGGGCCACCCTGCACCTGCACGGGGGCATCTCCCCGTGGATCAGCGACGGCACGCCCCACCAGTGGATCACCCCGGCCGGCGAGAACACCGCCTACCCCCAGGGCGTGAGCGTGGTGGCGGTGCCGGACATGGGTGACAGCGGCGCGCCCGATGACGGGGCCATGACGTTCTACTACACGAACCAACAGAGCGCCCGGCTCATGTTCTACCACGACCACTCCTGGGGCATCACCCGCCTCAACGTGTACGCCGGCGAGGCGGCCCCCTACATCATCACCGACGAGACCGAGCAGGCGCTGCTCGCCCAGGGGCTCATCCCCGACGCCGCGAGCACGCTGGCCCTGGTCATCCAGGACAAGACCTTCGTCCCGAGCCTGGAGCAGCTCGCCCTCCAGGACGAGACCTGGGATGCGGTGCGCTGGGGCGGCACGGGCAACCTGTGGCTGCCCCATGTGTACTCGCCGGCCCAGAACGTCGACGACATCGAGGGCGTCAACCAGTTCGGCCGCTGGATGTACGGGCCCTGGTTCTGGCCCCCGACCCTCGGGATCGACCACGGGCCGGTGCCGAACCCCTACTACGACGAGACGTGCGACCCCGACGTGCAGTGGTGCGAGCCCTCGGTGATGCCGGGCACGCCCTTCAACTCCATGGGCATGGAAGCCTTCATGGACACTCCGGTCGTCAACGGCACGGCGTACCCCACGATCACCGTGGACCCCAAGCCCATGCGGCTGCGCATCCTCAACGCCGCCAACGACCGCTTCTTCAACCTCTCCCTCTACGTGGCGGTGGACGCCAACGGCGTTCCCTGCGACCCCAACAACCCCGCGCCGGCGGCCGAGGGCACCGGGGTGGCGTGCACCGAGGTGGCCCTCAACGCTGCCGAGGTGCTGGCCGCCAAGGACGACCCCTTCGTCGTCTTCCCCACGCCCGACGAGGCGCTGAGCCCCAAGGGCCCGGACTGGATCCAGATCGCCACCGAGGGCGGCTTCCTGCCGGCGCCCGTGGTCATTCCGGCCCAGCCCACCACCTGGGTGAACGACCCCACCGTGTTCAACGCGGGCAACGTGGACCGGCACTCGCTCCTCATCGCGCCTGCCGAGCGGGCCGACGTGATCGTGGACTTCTCGGCCTTCGCCGGGCACACGCTCATCGTCTACAACGACGCCCCGGCGGCCTTCCCGGCGCGGGACCCGCGCTACGACTACTACACCGACTCGGCCGACCTCACCGACACGGGGGGCGTGGCTCCCATCCTGCCCGGGTACGGTCCCAACACCCGCACCGTCATGCGGATCGTCGTCGCCCCCGCCGAAGGGGGAGGGGGGCCGGCGGCGCCCTTCGACCTGCCGGCGCTCCAGGCGGCCTTCGCCCACCAGGCCGACGGCTCGGGCGTGTTCGAGAGCGGGCAGCACCCGATCATCGTCGGGCAGCAGGCCTACAACTCCGCCTACGGCACGTCCTTCAAGGGTCTGGACGGCCTGGTGCGGATCTTCGAGACCTCCAAGACCTTCCCGGTCCTCGCCGGCGGCACCCTCACCATGCCGCTCCAGCCCAAGCAGATCCAGGACGAGATGGGCGAGGCCTTCGAGCACGCCTACGGGCGCATGAGCGGCTTCCTGGGCGTCGAGACGCCCGACGCCCAGGCGGGGCTCCAGAACATGATCCTGTACTCCTTTGCCCACCCGCCGACCGAAGTCCTCAAGGGCGTGGAGGTTCCCTACGACGAGGGGCTGGGCGGCCTGCAGGTGGAGCCGATCGCCGTCACCGACGACGGAACCCAGATCTGGAAGATCACCCACAACGGCGTCGACACCCACCCCGTGCACTTCCACCTCTACGAGGTCCAGCTCCTCAACCGGGTCGGCTGGGACGGCATCATCCGCAAGCCCCATCCGAGCGAGCTCGGCTGGAAGGACACGGTGCGGGTGAGCCCGCTGGAGGACACCATCGTCGCCCTGCGGCCGGTGCTCCCCCACATCCCCTGGGATCTCCCCAACAGCATCCGCCTGCTCGACCCCTCGATGCCCGAGGGCGTCTACCTGGCCAATACCACGGCGCAGGAAGCCCTGGGCCTGCCCATCTTCGCCTTCGACCCGATGGGCGAGCCGATCGACATCATCAACCACTACGTCAACTTCGGGTGGGAGTACGTGTGGCACTGCCACATCCTGAGCCACGAAGAGATGGACATGATGCGGCCCCAGGCGGTGGCCGTGGCCCCCCGTGCCCCCACCGACCTCACCGCGGCGCTCTTCGGCGACGGAGCCGAGCGCCGGGTGGACCTGGCCTGGGCCGACGCCTCGCTCAACGAGACCGGCTTCGTGGTGCAGCGCGCCACGGCGAGCACCGGCCCCTGGAGCACCCTCGCGACGGTGCCCTCCACCGTCACCGGTCCCACGACGGGGCCGATCACCTACACGGACCCGATCGGCGACACGAACCAGACCTTCTACTACCGGGTGCAGGCCATCAACGTGGTGGGCGACACCTGGGACTACAGCGACCCGAACCTCAACGAAGGAGCGGCCTTCCCCACCAAGACCGTGAGCTCGGCGTACTCCAACGTCATGAGCTCCCTCGCCTTCCCGCCCGTGGCGTCGGTCGCCCTCACGGCGGACCCGGCCTCGCCCCAGGCCGCCGGCGCGCAGGTCACCTTCACCGCGGCGGCGGCGGGAGGAAGCGGCACCTACGAGTACCGCTTCTGGCTCAAGACCGGCGCCACCTGGGCCGTGGTGCAGCCCTACGGCGCGTCCGACACCTGGGAGTGGAACACGACCGGTCTCCCCGACGGCACCTACTACGTCCAGGTGGACGCCCGCAACGCCGGCTCCACTGCCACGCGAGAGGCGGCCAAGGTGCTGGCCTACGTGCTCGACAGCAGGGCGCCGATCACCGCTCTCGACCTCGCCGCCGCCCCGGCGAGCCCGCAGCAGCCGGGCCCCGTGGTGACCTTCACGGCGACCCCCACGGGCGGCTCGGGGAGCATCGAGTACCGCTTCTGGCTGCGCACCGGCGGGGTGTGGGCCGTGGTCCAGGCCTACGGCGCTGCCAACACCTGGGACTGGGCCACCGCGGGGCTGCCTGCCGGCACCTACTACGTGCAGGTCGACGCCCGCAACGTGGGGTCCCCCAACGCCCGCGACATCGCCAAGGTGGTCCGCTACGACCTGGTCGCCCCGCCGCCGGCCCCGGCCACCGGGGTGACCCTCACCGCCGACGTGCCCAGCCCCCAGACGGCGGGAACCCAGGTAACCTTCACCGCCCTGGGCGAGGGCGGCTCCGGGAGCTACGAGTACCGGTTCTGGCTCAAGACCGGTGCGACCTGGGCCGTGGTGCAGACCTACGGTGCGGACGCGACCTGGGACTGGGACACGACGGGCGCGGTCCCGGGCACATACTACATCCAGGTCGACGTGCGCTCGGCCGGATCCACGGCCAACCGTGACGCGGCCCGGGTGATGGGGTACGTCATCCAGTAGTGCCTGGCAGTACCGAGGAAACGAGAGAGGCGAGGGCTATCCCTCGCCTCTCTCGTTTGGGCCGGAATATCGCTTGACCCGGAGGCGGCCCGCTCCCTATTCTACGCCCTTCGACTTCGACAATGGGATCTCACATGGCCTACTGCCTTGCGCCTTCCGGGCGCAAATCCACCCGCCCACAGCCCTGTCCGCCCCGCCGGGGGCCCGGCGCCCGCGCGTTCCCCAGGGGGCGGACCCCGTGAACGTCCTCTCCGTCGTCGGCGCCCGCCCCCAGTTCATCAAGGCCGCTGCCGTCTCCCGGGTGCTGCGCGCGGCGCCCGGCGTGCGCGAGGTCCTGGTCCACACCGGCCAGCACTACGACGACAACATGAGCGGGGTCTTCTTCGAGGAGCTCGAGATCCCCGAGCCCGACCACCACCTGGGGGTCGGCTCCGGCCCCCACGGGCGGCAGACCGGCCGCATGCTCGAGGCCCTGGAGGCGGTGATCCTGCGGGACGCGCCGGACTGGGTGCTCGTCTACGGCGACACCAACTCCACCCTGGCCGGGGCCCTGGCCGCGGCCAAGCTCCACGTCCCCGTGGCCCATGTGGAGGCGGGCCTGCGCTCCTTCAACCGGCGCATGCCCGAAGAGGTCAACCGGGTCCTCACCGACCACGCCGCGGACCTCCTCCTGGTGCCCACCGCGACGGCGGAGGGGAACCTCCGGGCGGAGGGGGTCGCACCGGCGCGGATTCGCCGGGTGGGCGACGTGATGTACGACGCGGCGCTGTTCTACGCCGAACGGGCCCGGGTGCGCTCCCGCATCCTCGGCGAGCTGGGCCTCTCCCCGGGGGGCTACGCCCTGGCCACCATCCACCGGGCCGAGACCACCGACGACCCGGCCCTCCTGGCCCGGGTCGTCCGGGCCCTGTGCGCCGCCGGGCGCGTGCTGCCCGTGGTCCTGCCGCTGCACCCGCGCACCCGCAAGGCCTTGGGAGAAGCCGGGCTCTTGGAGGAGGCGGCGCGAGGCCTGCGCCTCATCGATCCGGTCGGCTACCTGGACATGATCCGCCTCGAGGGCGGGGCGCGGGTCGTCCTCACCGACTCCGGAGGGGTGCAGAAGGAAGCCTACTTCCAGCGGGTTCCCTGCCTCACCCTGCGGGGAGAGACCGAGTGGGTCGAGCTCGTGGAGGCGGGCTGGAACCGCCTGGCGCCCCCCGCGGCCCCCGATTTCGAAGAAGAGCTGCCGAGGCTCGTGGAAGGGGCGGCGGCGCCCGCCCGCTGGGAGCCCCTCTACGGCAGCGGCGACGCAGCGCACCGCATCCTCTCCGCCCTGGCGGAGGGGATCCCCGGTGCGGTTCCTGTCCGTGTGGGTTCGCGCAGCGGCCGAGAGCCCGGCGATGCGGCCGTGTCACTCGTAGGGGCGCACAGCGGTGCGCCCGTCCCCGGGGACCACCGCGACCCCCTCGCGGGCGCACGCCGTGCGCCCCTACGCGCCCAGACCCCGGGGTTCAGTCCCCCGCAGGTCGACCCACACGATCCGGAAGAGTGCCCAAACCCCCCAACGAAAGGATCCCCGTGACCACACCGCATCT